>CACZPA010000177.1 GCA_902782895.1 uncultured Eubacteriales bacterium | reverse complement strand
CAGAAAAGTATTTGAAGGATTTAACGCTGTATTCATGATCCTGCTGTGCATCGTGATGCTGTACCCGTTCCTTTATGTAGCGGCGTGCTCCGTCAGCTCGAGCGCTTCTCTTCAGGCAGGACGTGTAGGACTGATCCCGGAAGGCTTCAACGTAGACGCGTATAAAGCCATCCTGGGCTACAAGGTCATCTGGCGTTCCTACAAGAACACGATCTTCTATACGGTTCTGGGAACGGCAATCAATCTGATCATGACCATGCTTGGCGCGTACCCGCTTTCGCGCGAGGATTTCTACGGCAGAAGTGTGTTTACGATCATCATCGCGATCACGATGTATTTCAGCGGCGGTCTGATCCCGACCTTCCTGACCATCAATTATCTCGGAATCTATGATACCGTATGGGCAATCGTTCTTCCCGGCGCTATCAGCACCATGAACATGATCATTATGAGAACGTTCTTCCAGGGCATCCCGGACGCGCTGGAGGAGGCGGCCATCATCGACGGCGCCTCGGATATGCAGGTGTTGATCCGCATCATCCTTCCGCTGTCCGTTCCGTCCATCATGACGATCGGCATGTTCTACGCGGTAGGCCACTGGAACGCGTGGTTCGATTCGCTGATCTACTTCCGTACATCGACCAAGTATCCGCTGCAGCTCGTACTGCGTCAGATCGTTATCGAGAACAATACCAACGAGCTAGAGGCTCTCGAGAAGGGTATGTATATCGAGGATGAATCTCAGCTCAACTCCAGCGCCGAGACGCTGAAGTACGCGGTCATTATGGTTTCTGCGATTCCGATCCTGTGCGTATACCCCTTCGTACAGAGATACTTTGTAAAGGGCGTTATGATCGGCTCGATCAAGGGTTGATCGCAATTTGTCCACAACGCCTTATGGCGCAAAGGAATATACTACATTTTTACCAAGGAGGTAAAACAATGAGAAAGCATCGTAAAATGATGGCGCTGGTTGCCTTCATGATGGCTTTTGTACTGCTGGCTTCCTGTACCGGAGGCGGCGGAAGCAATTCGTCTTCCAAGCCCGCGGAAACAAGCAAGGCAGCAGAGTCCAGCAAGCAGGCGGAGGCGTCTACTCCGGCTGAGAGCTCCAAGCAGGAAGAAGTACAGCCTGACAAGTATGCGGATCATATGGACATTTCCGTATACACGGTCCTGCATCCTTCCGCAAACCTGGAGGACTTCCCGGAGGGAGAGTACTCCATCGGCGACAATGCGTACATGGAGAGATTCAATATCACGATCAATTACACCCGTGTACCCAATGCGAACCAGGAAGAGAACTTCAACCTGATGATGGCGTCCAAGAAGGTTACCGACGTTGTCCGTATGGAGAACTTTGACCGTATGAACAAGTATCAGGAAGCCTGGATGGTCATCGATCCTATCGTTAAGGACAATCCGGATTATCCGTTCCTGAACGAGAAGTATTATCAGAACGATACCGTACGCGCGATGGTCGGCAACGACAATGGTGAGTACTTCGTTCTGCCGAAGCTGAGCGATCAGTACATCGGCGACACGCTGTTGGTCCGTGAGGATCTGTGCACCGAGTGGGGCATCGATATCTCCCAGTACAAGACCAAAGAGGATTTCGCAGAGCTGTTCAAGCTCGTCCAGGAGAAGTCCGGCGGCACCATCACTCCTTATGAGACCCGTATGAAGCGCGCAGGTCTGACCCAGCGTCTGTGCGAAGGCTTCTCCGGCATGAAGGAAGACTTCTATGTAGACAAGAATACGATGGAAGTCAAGTTTGGCGTTCTTGAGCCTGATTTCGTCAATGTTATGAACTACATCATTGACCTGTACAAGCAGGGACTGGTCGATCAGGAATATCCGACCACCGATACCTCTATCTGGCAGGAAGACCTGCTGGCGGCCGATGGCGGAATCTTCCTGACCCATGACAACGCTTCTTCCCGTATCAACTGGGCTAATCAGCAGTTTGAAGTTCTTGGCATCAAGGACCGTTACTATGTAGCGATCCCGCCGCTGCAGCCCTCTGAGGGAGACAAGGGTTACGGAACCACCACGATCCATTACCCGCTGTGCCGTGAGTACTACGGTATCTTCACAGGCGTCGATGAAGAGAAGGCAGCCCGCATTCTCGATATGTTCGAGTTCTCCTTTACTCCGGACGGTCAGCAGATCAGCTGGGGTATTGAGGATTACAACTACTATGTAGACGAGGAAGGCATCCGTCGCGATAAGCCCGAGTACACCCAGAAGAAGACAGAGAAGACTCTGCCTTATTCCGAGGATGTCAGCGGATTCTTCACCAACGCGATCACGCTGGAAGAGAACAAGGTTCGTATCTCCAACGTTGTCAGCCCGATCGATCCTACCCGTTATCTTGTACGTGAGGCAGCTGCTCTGTACGAGGACGGCGGATATATCGATTACAACTACATGAACATCGCTCGTAAGAACGATGCTGAGACGGAAGAGTACAATGCACTGTACAACGATATCAAGACCAAGGTCGACGAGAATCTTGACCAGTTCATCATGGGTGTTAAGTCCATGGACGATTGGGAAGGCTTCGTAGCCGAGCTGAAGGCCATGAATATCGACAGAGTCCTTGAGATCCAGAATACCGCTCTGCAGCGCGCTCTGAACGCCGGCAATTAATCGGCAGAACATTTAACAGAATCAGACGGATGATCTGACAGCACGGTCATTCGAAAGTAACATGAACAGCCGGGCGCATACAGCTCGGCTGTTCATGTATCTATAGGGGGAACAGGATGGAACGAAAGCTTAACTGGATGCGGGGAAGCCTCGTGTCAGAATCCCGCGGGACCGAAAGAGGAACAAGATTCGGCCTTCCCTGGGGAAAAGGATCTTATCGCGGCGGGCAACTCTATCTGAAGGATCAGAGTGGCCGCAGCCTGCCACTGCAGACCGAGCCGCAGGCTTACTGGCCGGACGGGTCTGTCAAGTGGTCGTTGCACAGCACAGTCTATACGGACAAGCCGGAGTATGTCATCATAACGGATGAGGCTCCGGAACAGGCGGCGCAACATGCCCTGCTTGTCATAACCAAAGAAGATAACAAAATTACGATCAATACAGGAGCGGCCGTCTGGACGATGGAGACCGGCATGACTCCGATTCATACGACTTTTAACGGCAACACGGCCGCAGGATCTCTGATCCTGCAGCTGGAGAATCAGCTGCAGACAGGAGGGACGGATACGCTTGTCCGGATCATGCCATGCTATGGAGATGTTGAGAACGTCTCACTCGAACGGGAAGGGGACCTGCAGGCTGTTGTGCGTCTGCACGGCGCGCATGTGCTCCTGAACGGACCGAGACCCCGCAGATGGGCGCCTTTTGACCTGCGGCTCAGCTTCTACGCAGGCAGCGCCGAGGTCAAGATGGTCCATACACTGACCTTTGACGGACGGGAAGAAGAGGACTTTATCAAGGGATACGGCCTTGAGTGGAAGCTGCCGCTGCGGGGTGCTCTGCAGAACCGTTTTGTCCGCTTTGGCGGAGAGACGGGTCTGTTCTGCGAGTCGCCGCGCAGCATCTGGAAGAACAGCCGCAAGACGGCGCATCCCAGCGAGCGAGAGCAGATGTACCGCAAGCAGCTTAAGGGAGAGATCACTCCGGAGACGCAGGAGATCCTGACAGGCGACATGACGGTCTGGAGCGATTATCAGCTGCTGCAGCATTATAGTGATCATTACGAGATCCGCAAGAGGACGCAGGCAGGCTGTGTCTGGGTCAAGGGCGCCGCGGGCAGGCGCTCGCTCGGCGTTGCCTACGCGGGCGGAGAGAACGGCGGCGTCGGGCTGGTCCGCAGGAATTTCTGGCAGAAGGCTCCGTCCATGCTTGAAGTCTGCGGAATGAATACGCCCGAAGCGACCGCACGGGTATGGTTCTACAGTCCGGAAGCCCCCGCTATCGACATGCGGAGATACGATGACAAGACACATGTAGAGGACTGCTACGAGGGATTCAATGAGATGCGGGCTTCCGGCTACGGGATCTCCAATACGAATGAAGCCGTCATCGAGACTTTCAGCGCGTATCCGGGCAATGAGGCACTTGTAGAATGGGCTCATGAAGGACAGGAGCCGGATCTGCTGCTCATTTCTCCGGAGGAGGTCGTCGCGTCCAAGGCCTTTGGAGACTCCTGGTCTCCTGTAAACCGGACGACCCCCGAAGCTTCTAAGATCGAGGACCTGCTGGAGGACCTGTTCACACAGCACAAGCGCATCCGCGAGCAGTTTGACATGTACGGATTCTGGGATTACGGGGATATCCGGCACACCTATGATTACGCGCGTCACAACTGGCTGTACGATATGGGCGGATACGCCTGGCAGAATACGGAGCTGGTGCCCAACCTGTGGCTGTGGTTCAGCTTCCTGCGAAGCGGCAGGGCGGATTGTTTCGAGTGGGCCGAGGCCATGACCCGGCATACCTCCGAGTGTGATCTCTATCACCTCGGACCTTACAAGATGCTCGGCAGCCGTCACAATGTCGTGCATTGGGGCTGCGGCTGTAAGGAATGCCGCGTCGGTCTGACGCAGATGTACAAGCCCTACTATTATCTGACGGGCGATGAACGGACAGGCGAGATCCTGGAGATGGAGAAGGACGTCGACTATGCTGTCGCGTCTTTGGATCCCCTGAGGGCATATTATTCACCGGGAGAAACCTATTCCGCGCATGTACGGTTCGGCCCGGATATGATGGTCTTTGTCGGCAACTGGCTGACGCATTGGGAACGGACACAGGATACGGTATACCGTGACAAGATCCTGAAGCTTCTGGAGCATTTCAGGGGCGAGGAAGGTTTTGCCGCGTCTTCAATCTGGGGCTATACGGCACAGACCGGCAAGATGGAACTCTTTGAAAAGGACAGACCGACAGCGTTCAATTACTGCTTCGGCGCGGAGTATGTCTGGCCGGAGGTCCTGAATGTGCTGGATGATCCAGATCTCTGGGATGCCTTTATGAAAGCGGGACTTGTCTATGAGAACAAGGAGCAGATGTTTACGTATTCAAACGGTGTCGCGGCTTATGTCGCCGGCAAGACCGGCAATGCCGCGCTGGCCGCGAAATGCTGGGCGGATCTGCTGCGGGACGAGGAGCACAGTCAGCATGACGCGGTAGCGGTGCCGATCATCATACGGCACATCGAGGATGCAGGCGTACAGAAACCGATCGACGAGGCGGGATTCTTAAGCGGTAACGGAACAGGTCAGTGGGGATCGCACGCGATCGTCATGCAGGCCTGGATCACACAATATCTCACAAGCGAGAGCGAGAAGGAAGGAACGAAATCATGAAGATGCATTGGTTGACTCCGCGCAAAGAGGCGCAGGTTCCGGTAACGTTCGGAACTCCGTGGGAGAGGGGCGAGCTTGACCGGAAAGAGCAGCTGACACTGACAGGCGCGAGCGGAAAGTCCTATCCGGTTCAGCAGAAGACGTTGGCGTACTGGCCGGACGGTTCCGTCAAATGGATGGCGCTCGAAGGCGTACTCGATACAAGCGAGACGTCCTTTGAAGTGGCTAAGGGAACGCCTGCAAAGCCTGCTCAGCCGGTTTGCGGAACGGTCGCGGATGACGGTACGGTACTCATCGAGAACGACCTTGTCCGTCTGTGCATACGACCGGGTGGAACGCTGGCGGACCATCTGGAGCGCAAGGGCAAGGAGCCTCTGAAGCTCTCGCTGTCCGCGCTGCTGGAGCAGCAGAGCGGCGAAGACGGAGACGAGACTCGTACTTCCTATCGTTTTGACGGGCGGAACGACAAGGTCACGCTTGAGGAATGCGGACCGGTCCGCGCGGTCGTGCGAATCCAGGGCAAGCACGTCGGTCATGGCCGCGAGATCCTGCCTTTTGATGTCAGACTGTATGTCTACGCGGGCAGCGCGGAAGTGCGCCTGGTGCATTCTTTCATTCTGGACATCCGCGAGAAAGAGGAACTGCTGCACGGCATAGCGGTTACGGCGGAGACAGCCGTACGCGGCGAGCTCTTCAATCGCCATGTAGGCTTTACCGGTGATACAGGATTGTTCTATGAAGGCGTACAGTGCATGTTCGCGAGCGCGTATTATCGCTCTCCGGAGCAGAAGAAAAACGATCCGCAGCCCTCAGACCGATATGAGGAGATCTACCGCAAACAGCTGGATGAGGGACAGTTTGTCACGCTGAAACGGGCCGAAGGAGACCGTTTCAGCGCCCATGTCGACGATGACGCGGCTTGGGATCGTTTCCTGCTGAATCAGGACAGCTGTGACCATTATTCGATCAGCAAGCGGACGCAGAAGGGCTGCGCGATGATCCAGATCGTGCAGGGACGCAGAAGCCAGGGAACCATGTTCTTTGGCAGCGAGGCGTCCATCACCGCGATCGGCATCAAGGATTTCTGGCAGAAATCCCCGACGGCGCTCGAGATCAGTGGCGGACGCGGAGATACGGTCAGGATGACGGCATGGCTGTACAGCAAGTACGGCGAAAGCTATGATTTCGGCGCTTATGATACGGTCAGCCACCAGTATTCCTACGGCGGCATCAATAACTATCCGTACGGTATCGCCAATACGAATGAAATTGTCTTCAAGCTGTATGACGAGATGCCCGGCAAGCAGGCGATCTGCAGACGGATCCTCTGCTGGTAGCAGATCCTGAAAGGTACGTAAAGACCAAGGCTCTCGGCAGCTACTGGGCGCCTGCCACCAAGGGAGAGGCCGGTGACGAGGGCTGCGAGAACGCGCTGTCTTCCATGATCCGCTTCTATATCGACGAAGTGGAACGCCGCAAGTGGTACGGTTTCTGGGATTATGGCGATGTCATGCATTCTTATGATATCGTCAGACATTGCTGGCTGTATGATACAGGCGGCCGCGCATGGCAGAATACAGAGCTGTGTCCCACCTATGTGAACTGGATCGTATTCCTGCGGACGGGAGATTATGATATCTACCGCTTCGCGAGAGCCATGAGCCGTCACTGCAGCGAGGTCGATACCTATCACGCGGGCAAATACGCGATGCTCGGAACGCGCCACAATGTACGGCATTGGGGCTGCGGAGCCAAGGAAGCCCGTATTTCGATGGCGGGACATCATCGCTTCTATTACTATCTGACCGGTGACGAGCGGGTCGGCGATGTGATGGAATATGTGAAAGACGTGGATCTGTCGACGCTCAACGAGACCGGCCGCGACCCGATGGGCGGATACTTCCCGCCGCATCCGAATTTCTCGCATATCCGCATTGGTCCCGACTGGTCCAGCTTTGTCAGCAACTGGATGACACAGTGGGAACGCTTTGAGGATACAAAGTACCGGGATAAGATCATGGCAGGCCTTGAGACGATGAAAAAAGCGCCGCTGCGTCTGGCATCCGGCTCGACCTTCCATTACAACCCGCAGACAGGCGAGATGCACTACATGGGAGCGCCGAACCCGGCCGGTCACACGCATCTGGGCGACGGCAACTACCAGCAGCACATGGTCATCTGCTTCGGCGGACCGGAGACGTTCTTTGAGCTTTCCGATATTCTGGACGATCCGGAGTTTACGGATATGGTCGCGGAGCTGGCATCCTATTACTTCATGACGCCGGAGGAGAGGACCGAGAAATCAGGCGGTCTGTTCAATGACGAGAATATGCGCGCCTGGAACGGTCAGGGATTTGCGCCTCGTATGCTGGCCTTTGACGGATATTATACCGGTAATGCAGAGAAGGTCGAACGGGCGATGAACAAAATGATCCCGTCCAGAGAGGATCCGGACTGCATGGCCGGACGCGGCGGCTCACCGATGTTCACGCCGGACGGACGCGCCAACGAGGATCCGGTGAGTCCCTTGGATGCGCCGGTTCCGACGGTCGAAGTGCATTCTCTGACGACAAACGGGGTATCCCAGTGGGCACTGAACTATATGGAGGTAGCGCATTTCCAGCAGCTGCTGCATGACAAAAACAAAGAGGAACAGTAAGAATGGGTAAAAAGAACATCGTGATGATCATGACGGATCAGCAGCGATGGGACGCGATGGGCTGTGTCAATCCCCTGGTGATCACACCGGGGATTGACTCGCTCGCGCAGAACGGGATCCGCTATGATCAGGCGGTCTGCAACTGTCCGATGTGTGTGCCGAGCCGGAATTCGCTGATGTTCGGCATGTTGGCTTCGCAGACCGGAGTCCGGACAAACAGTGGAGCTTTACTTGACGAAACACGTCTGCCGGCTGTACCCCTGCCGCAGATCCTGCATGACGCAGGGTATTTGTGCGCGGGATTCGGCAAAACGCACTGGAATCACACGACAAAGGGCAGACCCGGCTCAAGACGCGGGTTTGATGTGCGCGCGGAGGGACAGAGCCGTAATTCCGTCCTCTATGAAGAAGGCGCGGTCATGATGGACGATGAGGATCCGCAGGGACTCGCGGATTATTACGAAGAGACCAAGGAATTCGGCGGCGGAGAGGAAAACGCATACGGGTATCTAGGCAAACGAAGCACACTGCCGAAGGAGCATCACAGGGACGGATTCATCTACAAGAAATGCATGGAGTTCCTGGACGGGTATGAGCCTGACGATAAGCCGCTTTTCCTGTATTTGTCCTTTATCAAGCCTCACGCGGGCTATAATATTCCGCCGGAATTCGAGGATCTGTACGATCTGGACAAGATCCCGCCAATTCCGCATCCCCCGTGGGACGATGAGCCGGATACGCACATCAGAGCCGCGATGGGCGCAAGCACTTCTCTGACCAATGTCCATCAAGGCCGCAAAACCGTTTGGGAGACCTTGCCGGATGAGCAGAAGCGAATGACAACGCTGCGTTACTACGCGAACTGCACCTTCATGGATTATTTCATTAAGAACGTCCTGAAAAAGATCCATGAAAAGGGCCTGGATAAAGATACGCTCTTCCTGTTCATGTCGGATCACGGAGAGATGATGGGAGAGAGGGACTATCGGTACAGCAAATACTGCCTGTACGACGGCAGTGTCCGGGTACCGCTGATCCTCGCCGGTGATCCGATTCCGGAAGCACAGAAAGGGACGGTCGACAGCCGTCCGGCCATGCTGGTGGATGTTGTGCCGACCATCTGCGCTTATGCGGGAATCCCGTGTGATCCGAGGCTGCCCGGGACGGATCTGCTGGGCAGCAATGTAAGGGAAGGAGCCTTCTGTGAATTCCATGGAGGCGGCAACGAATGGCCGCAGGTCGCGCCCTCCTATATGTGGAGAAACAGCCGGTATAAGCTGATCCTGTACCGGGAAGGGACAGTTCTGGACGCTACACCTTGCAAAGGAGAACTGTACGACCTGGAGAAGGATCCGCATGAATGGACCAATCTGTTCTATGCTCCGGAGATGGCGGATATCCGCTTCCGTATGACGGCGGAGATGATGTCCTATCTCGCGACGGCTTACGCGAAAGGGCCGGCATTCGGAGATTATAACGGTTACAGAAATCTGACGCCGAAAAGTTGAAGAAGCAGACTGCCGGATTTTATCGTCCGGCAGCTGTTTTATTGTCTTTCATTCAGTTTTTTTATAAAAAATATTGAATTCATCCGCTGTTTGTCGTATAATGTTAATAGGAATAGATTTATTTCAAAGGTGGTAAAACAATGGGAAGCGAATTAAGAATATCAGCAGTTGCTCTTTCCTCTAAAGGGAAGGACATGAATCTGGATAACATTTATGTTAACGGAAGATATCTTGCTCCTGACAGCAACGAGCCCGATGTTTGCATTACCAAATCATCGAATGTGCCGCTGCAGATGTATGGAGTATGCGACGGAGATAACGCAGACGGAGTTGTTCTCAAGGCTTCGCCGGCAGTTACCGTAATGCAGCAGACGCAGCAGCTGCAGTCCATTCTGAGCATGGACGGGAGCGTTTCCCGTGATAAGATCTGGAATTATCTGTGCGAGACCAACAGCAGGATCCGCGATCTGCAGAGACAGGCCGGTTCGGAGAATCTGACCAGTACGTTCGCGGGACTTTTCCTTTGCAAGGACAGAGGCATCGTCGTTCATCTCGGCGACAGCCGCGTCTATGTAATCCGCGGCGGACGGATGCTTCAGATCACCGAGGATCATCTGGAAGCAACAGATCTGTACAAGCTTGGAGTTCTGTCTCAGGAGCAGGCAGAGGTTCACAAGCTTTCCAGCAAGCCGACCGCGACGCTGGGCATGTACGACATCTACGACGTAGAGAGCCAGGTTTTCTCCAAGAGATTCATCTTCTACCCCGGTGACATTTTCATCCTCTGCACAGACGGTATCACCGACGCGGTATCCAATCAGGAGATCGAGCGCGTGGTCCGCGCCTCCAAGGATTCCAAGGAGACGATCGCCCAGCAGCTCATGCAGATGGCTAAAGAGAAGAATGACGACGACAAATCCGTCATCGTTCTGGAGATAGAGGACACCATCGGTTCCGCAGCTCCCGCCGAGAAGCCGGCTGCGGCTGCAGCGGCCGCGGCGCCTGCCGCGAAGAAAGCGCAGCCCGAGGAGAAAGTACAACCCGCTGCGGAGCCCGCGCAGGCCGAGCCGGAGGGCGGCGAGACAACGGCGGAGGAGCCGGAGCAGGAGACGCAGGATGACGACGAAGAGATGACGATCCTCGACAAGATCTTCGGCAACCCCAAGCTGATCCTTTCGATCCTCGGCGTTGTGGTCGTACTGGTACTGATGATTATCCTGTTCTCCACTCTTGCAAAGGGATGCAAGAAGAAAGAAGGGGACAATTCTTCCAAGCCGGTGACATCCGTTGCGGAGTCCGTAATGGAGTCCAAGGTGGACGAGTCCGTTGCCGAAGTTTCTCAGGCAACAGAGACCAGTGCCGCGATTCAGGAATCCTCTGCAGCGGCCGAGCAGTCCGCGGCGGCTTCTCAGGTTGAGGAGAGCTCCGCGGCCGAGTCGAGCCAGGCAGAAGAGAGCCAGGCGGAGACCAGTCAGGCTGAAGAAAGCACGGCAGCGCCTGTCGGTACGACATATACCGTCGAAGACGGTGATACCTATTACAGCATCCTGATCGATTACTATGATGACTTCAGTGAAGAGCTTCTGGAAGCATTCTGCGACTACAACAACGTAGATTCCGATATGCTCTACACGGGTCAGGTCCTTCAGATCCCGCCGATTTCGGAGTTGCAATAATAGAGGAAGGGCGGCCCTGTCGCGTGACAAGGTGCGCGATTGATACCGGGAAGACCCTTCTTCCCGGTATTTTATATAGTAAGGAGGTTCCGGCTTGAACGAGAGAATTCTGGTCGTGGACGATGAGAAGAGCATCGTAGACATTCTGAAATACAACCTGCAGAAGGAAGGCTATCAGGTCTTTACCGGTATGGATGGCGGAGAAGCGCTGCAGGCCTTTGACAGCTGCAATCCGGAGCTGGTGCTGCTGGACGTGATGATGCCGGTGATCTCCGGATATGACGTCTGCCGCAAGATCCGGGAGAAGAGCACGGTTCCGATCATTATGCTGACAGCCCGCACCGAAGAGGTGGACAAGGTCCTGGGGCTGGAGCTCGGAGCGGACGATTATGTGACAAAACCCTTCAGCGTCCGGGAGCTGATGGCGCGTGTCCGCGCGAATCTGCGCCGCAGTACGGTGCAGGCGGGGACAGACAGCGGGAAGCTGGAGATCCTCCGGTCCGGAGATATCGAGGTCGATGTCAGCAAGTATTCCGCGTCGAAAAAAGGTCAGCCGCTGCAGCTGACGGTTCGAGAGATGGAGCTCCTCAAGTTCTTCATGTACCAAAGGGGACAGATCTTCACCAGAGAATATCTGCTCTCCAAGGTCTGGGGATATGAGTATTTCGGCGACGCGAGGACCGTCGACGTAACGGTGCGGAGACTGAGAGAGAAGATCGAGAATAATCCTTCGGAGCCCGTATATATCCTGACAAAACGGGGAGTCGGCTATTATTTCACCGACAAATGATCTATGGAAAAGTCCAGGCCCCGCGGCAGTATTAAATGGAAGCTGATGCTTCTGTACGCGGTTCTGGTCGTATTCGTTATCGCGACGATCGGGACCTTCATTATCGGCAATATCCAGAGATCGCTGTATCGCTCCCGCTATTCGGAGATGCAGTATACGGCCGGGCGGCTGGCGGATACGGTTGAGATTTTCTATACGGACGAAGAGAAGACGCTGACCAGTGTCTTTACCCAGGTTGTCTCCGGCATACTGACGGAGCGCGGGACAGGCAGTGGTCTTCTTTTGTATCTTCTTTCGCCGGACAGACAGCTTCTGTACAGCCGGAGCGGGACGCCTTCCACGGCTGATCTGTCGTCGCGCACCGTTCTGGGAGCGGCCGCCGGTAAGGAGACGGAGTCGCTGTATGTCCATAAAGCGGTTGCCGCGGACGGCTCGGAGCAGACGGTCGGCGATTATGCCAAGCCCGTCTACCGGAACGGACAGCTGTGGTATATTCTGTTCCTGCGGTCCGATATGAGCGACGTCCAGAAGACGATGCACAGCAATGTAATGACCGTCATTATGGCTTCCCTCATCGCGATCGCAGTGACCGCGTTCTTCGCGTATTTCCTTGCCACAAGGATCGCTCGACCGATCGAGAAGCTGACCGAGCAGACGCAGAAGATGGCTTCAGGCGATCTGGACAGCATCTCCGGCAACCTGGAGAGCGTATCAGCGGAGGCTGAGAGGAAGGACCCGGCGGAGGACGAGATCCAGGAGCTGGAGAAGAATTTCGGCGTGATGGCTTCGGAGCTGTCGCGGATGTTCTCCGAGGCCGGCAGCGAGAAAAGCAAGCTGGAAGCCATTTTCCAGCATATGGCGGACGGGCTGGTCGTTTTTGACGCGCAGGGCAACGTTACACAATGCAATGAGGAAGCGGTAGAGCTTGCCGGGACGGGAATTCGCAGCGGAGCGTTTCAGGAGATCTTCCCGCGGGAGGATTTCGCGGAGATCCTGAACCGGACAATGGACAGGACGCAGACACGTATGCTGACGTTCGATGAACGGCTTATACGTGCCGTTTTTGCGTCCTATCGCAATGAAAAAGACGAGCCGGACGGTCTGATCGTCGTGCTGCAGGACGTGACGGAGCAGCAGCGTGCGCAGGAAATGCAGCATGAATTCGTGGCCAATGTTTCGCATGAGCTGCGGACGCCGATCACAACGATCAAAAGCTATGTGGAGACCATGCTGGACGGCGCGGCGGAGGATCCGGAGATGGAAGCGCAGTTCCTGCAGGTCATCAATCACGAGACGGACCGGATGACAGCGCTGATTTCGGACCTCCTGGAGCTGTCGCGTCTCGACAACCGTCAGGTCCGCCTGAATCCGGAGAGCATGAATTTCACGGATCTGCTGACGGACGGAATCCGCCGTCTGAGCGTGATCGCGGAGCAGAAGAACCAGACGTTCGTGATGCGGCCGGATTGTCCGAGACTGCCGGTGCTCTGCGACCGTTCCCGTATGGAACAGGTCGTCGGCAATATCCTGATCAACGCGGTCAATTACAGTCCGGAGGGCTCGCAGATCACGGTCTGGAGCAGTAAGGATGCGGGGCGGCATGAAGCGGTGCTGCACATTCAGGACACCGGCTCCGGCATTCCGTATAAAGATCAGAAGCGCATCTTTGAGCGCTTCTACAGAGTGGATAAAGCACGCTCGCGGTCTTCGGGCGGCACAGGCCTCGGCCTTGCGATCGCGAAGGAAATGATCGAGCTGCACAAGGGACGGATTGAGCTCGACAGTACACCCGGCAAGGGGAGTACTTTCCACGTGATCCTGCCTCTGGAAGGAGGCGAAGCACGATGACACAGCGGATGGGAAGCCGGACGGAAAGCCAAATGGGAAGCCGGATCCGGCTTCCTTTGATCCTGTTCCTGCTGCTGGTGTTCGGACTGGCGGCAACGCAGGCACAGCTCCCGGCGCAGGCGGAGAGCCTGCAGGATGAAATGGCGGCTGAGCTTGGCGTTCCGGAGGGACAGATCCATTGGGTGACCGACGCGGACACGATCGGAGCCTTTCACTTTAGCAGCCGCGGGATGAACGGCGACGTGACCTTCGAAAACGAGATCGCCGTGACGGGTACGGCCGCTGCCGGAACCGTCCTGTACATGGGTGTTTTTATCGAGGAAAGAGGGACAGTCAGCCTCTGGGAGAGCCGGGTCACGGAGATCCCGCAGGCGGGTTTTGTGCAGGAGAAACTGGCATTGCCCCGGGTCGGCGGCAATTACTACATGATCGTTGTCGAGCAGCCGGACGGTCTGTACGGATGCCTGTACCGGATCGAGCGGATGAGCGCTTTGACCGAGGAGAAGCTGATCGGTCTGCGGATCAATCTGTATGAGGCATGTGCGCCATGACCGGAAAACAGCGCTATAACCTGATTTATACGATACTGGTCGTTCTTCTTTCCATAGCGGTCCTGCTGCAGTTCTACGATATGCTGAATTCCTGGACGGGCGGGACGGAGCGCGGCCAGAGAGCAGAAGATCCCGTCTATGACGACGCAAGGCTTCTGCAGCCGCTGCAGATCGCCGTATCTTCGGGCCGCCAGGAGGGACGGTCCGCGCTGCTGACCGAGCAGAATCTGGCCTATTACGAGACTTACCGGGCGTCATGGGATTTCCTGCAGGAGATCCTGGAGGCGCAGCCGCAGGCTGAGGCAGTATCCTACGAAGAACTGAATACGAACCGGCCGGTCTGCCGCTATCTGTACGCGTCTTCCCGGAGCGGGGAGATGCTGCTGCAGGCTTTTCCGGAAAACAGAATCATATCCGGAGAGTCCGTAATCAAGGAGATGGAGCATTATTCCTCGATCTGGATCGTGCCTGCGGAGAATGTCCGTGAGGAGTCCTGTGTCTACCTCGTCGGCGGGACGGATTCCGTGATCCGGCTGTCAGCGCAGGTCAGCCGCGGCCATACAGAAACATTTCTGGACGGTATGCGCAGCGTCTGCGACAGAATCGGAGAACGCTATTTTGACTGCGCCGTCTTCTATCCGGAAGCTTTTGCCGAGCATATTCTTCTGCGGGATCAGACGGACCCGGAGGTCTATACGCCCTGGAGAATCCGCTCCAACAGCGGCATGACGCAGGATACGGTCTTCCGCTATATCCGGAATCTGTTCTCTTATCCGGAGGTCGTGCGGGCACAGCAGACAGACGAGGAAACGTGGATTTTCACGGACGACAGAGTCAGTGTACGTGCGGAGAGGAGCGGGATGATTTCCTATATCCATACGCCGACTGCCGTACAGACAGGGACGGTAGAACGCCTGCCGATCGCTGACGCCTACGATATCGCGTATTCTTTTGTCAGCGCGGATATCGCGGGAGACGGGCAGCCGGTCTCTCTCTATCTCGACAGCTGGGAGACGACGGAGACAGGCTATATCTTCCGATGGAATTATCAGAAAGACGGTCGTACGGTCATCCCGGAGAAAAGCCTGATGCAGTCCACAGGAATGCAGAGCGGGCTGCAGCTTGAGATCCGCGGCGAAGAGGTCTACCGCTACCAGTGCTGGAAAATCCGCCTGGAAAGCGCGCCTTACAGAACACAGATCCTGACGGAGAGCGCTTTTTCGATCATCGGCGCGATGGAGCGCGCGGATTGGGAGAGTATCCGGCTGGTCTACAGGATCGAGGACGGCACAGCGCTTCCCTACTGGGAGCTGCTGCAAGGGGACGAAAAGTCCTATATTAAAGGACGGTGACGGATTATGACATGGAGATGGATCCGGACCGTACTGCTGATTCTGCTGCTGATCGCTAACCTTGTGCTTTTCTGGGCACGGCGGGTGATGACGGACAACCGCTATACGGCCGGGACGGAAGAGATGGAGGAGATCCGGGAGTATCTGGAGGACAATTCCATCCGGATCGAAGGGGTTCTGGACCGTAAAGGCTATCCGCAGGCTGTTCCCGTCACCGGCGAGATGGAGGACATCGGCCGGGAGGTTGTGGAGCGTTTTCTGGGGACGGAATATCAGACGACATATCTGGACGCGCACCGCAGCCGTCACACCGCCGGAACTGCTTCTGTTCAGTTGGATCCGGAAGCGCACAGGATTCAATGCCGGAGGAGCGGCGCGGAGATGCCGGCGTGGAATATGGACAGCCTGCGGGAGCAGGCGGCGTCATTGCTTGGGCAGATCTATGACGGAGATGACGCGGAGCTGACGGAAGAACTCATGGCTTCGGATTACGCTGAGTTTGTTTTTGCCGAGAAAAAGGACAATCTGTACTACTACATGAACCGCGCGGTCATCCGCCTGTATGAAGACGGGACGGAGACCATCACCCTGCAGAACTATACGATCAACGGGATGACCAAGAAAAAACATGAGATCTGTCCCCTGAACGAGCTGCTTTTTGGCGCGGCCGGAGCAATCGGACAGCGCGGTATTACGGAAGAGTCCGATACAGCGGTTATCGTGGACCTGCGGTATGGATACGATATCGACGATACAGGCGCGAGCGTCTATGTGGTCGAATTTGTCCTCGCGAACGGCCGTACCGTAAAAATGGACGCGATCCATAATAAAGTTTTGCGGTGATCGGGGACAGTTTTTCCTAAAAAGGGGTTGCCTTGAGCATGATCGTATGATACAATAAAAATGCCGAACGGGGGTTGCGGCAGATTTGTTGTGAAATCAGTCCTGGAAATATCACAGAATCAGAATTGGGGTAATCATATGTCACATATATACATTAGAGGTGGGCGTCAGCTGCACGGAGACGTTGAGATCAGCGGTATGAAGAATGCCGCACTTGGCATTATTCCGGCAGCGCTGCTGGCAAATGACGTTGTAATTCTGGAGAATGTTCCGCACATTGCGGACATTACAAATATGGTGCAGATCCTGCAGGATCTGCAGGTACGGATCTCTTATCTGGACGAGCATACATTGCGGATCGACAGCCGCGGGCTGCAGAATCAGCCGCTTGCGAGCGAGGCCGTTCACAAGATGCGCGCGTCCTATTATCTGATCGGTGCGCTGCTCGGCCGTTACGGCAAGGCCGCTGTCGGCTACCCGGGCGGATGCAATTTCGTGCAGAGACCGATCGATCTGCACCTGAAGGGCTTTGAGGCGCTTGGCGCCAAGGTCGACGTCGGAGATCTGATCTACGCGGAGGCTGATCATCTGCACGGTGCCAATATTTTCCTGGATATCGTCAGTGTAGGCGCGACCATCAATATCATGCTGGCCGCGGTTCTGGCGGACGGGGAGACCATTATCAATAACGCAGCAAAGGAGCCGCACGTCGTCGATACGGCGAACTTCCTCAACAGCATGGGCGCGCGCGTATCCGGAGCGGGTACGGACCGCATCGTGATCCGCGGAGTGGAGAGCCTGCACGGCGTAACCTATCAGATCATTCCGGATCAGATCGAGGCCGGCACCTACATGACCGCGGCGGTCATCACCGGCGGCGACATTACGGTTCGCAACATTATTCCGAAGCATATGAGCGCGATCACGGCCAAGCTGGTCGATCTTGGCGCGACGATTCAGGAATTCGACGACGCGATCCGCGTCAGCGTACACGGACCTCTGTCCGAGCTGATGATCAAGACAGCGCCGTATCCGGGATTCCCGACCGACATGCAGCCCGTATTCGTGGCGATGCTGGCACTGGTTCCGGGTTCGAGCATGGTTACCGAGAATGTCTGGGACAACCGTTTCTCCTATGTGAACCAGCTGGTCAAGATGGGCGCGGACATCCGTGTGGACGGTCGGGTAGCGGTCATTAAGGGCGTGGACAAGCTGACAGGCTGCGAGATCGAGGCGACCGACCTGCGCGCCGGCGCGGCGATGGTGCTCGCGGGACTGGCGGCGGAAGGCGTCACGGCGGTCGACAATGTGAAGTATATTTTCCGCGGATATGAGTCCATGATCGAGAAGCTGCGCGGACTCGGCGCGGATATCTGGTATGACGGAGACGAGCAGAATCAACCCGTCGTCGTGGAAGGGAAGATTGGATGAAGATTACGATCCTTTGCGCAGGCAAAGTGAAAGAAGCTTTCTACAGAGACGCTTTGGCGGAATATGCCAAGCGTCTCTTTCCGTATTGTTCGCTCGAATTCATCGAGGTGCAGGACGAGAAAAACCTCCCCGGGCAGGATGAGCAGGCGATCGCGAAAGAAGGCGCACGGATGCTGGCCCGTATGCCGGAGCACGCCTACATCGCGGCGCTCTGCATTGACGGGAAGCAGCGCAGCAGCGAAGAGATGTCTGCCTGGCTCTCCGAGCGGATGAACCGCGGCGACTCGCATATCGTATTCGTGATCGGCGGATCGCTTGGACTGTCCCCGGAGATAGTGTCCCGCGCGGACGAGAAGATCAGCTTTTCCCGGCTGACGTTCCCGCACCAACTGATGCGCGTGATCCTGCTCGAGCAGATCTACCGTTCTTTTAAGATCATGAAGGGCGAGCCTTATCACAAGTAAGGAGCGCCTAATGAACCTTTTTTGCGGTTTTGCGGTTTTTTTGGAGAATCGGAGTTTAATTTTCTGTAACAGAGCAGATTTTGCTTGCCAGTTTTCCGGTTGTTTATTATAATGTTGACTATTACCATACAGCAATCTGAACCGCAGCGGGCCGCTTGTCCGCGCCGGGTTCAGGAAAGGAAGTAACTGTCTATGGATGCAATGAAGTGGGCCGCGCAATGGATGGGCAAGCATAAGTGGAGACTGGTTCTCTCCATTATTCTCAACATTGTCGGCGTAGTTCTGATGACATATGAGCCTTATGTATTTAAGGACATTGTCGATGAAGTCCTGATGCCGATGCGTTTTGAGCTGCTGGTACCGATGCTGCTCAAGGCTCTTGTAATCGGCGTAATGTTTGTTACGACCCGGTATTTCTGCAACATCCTTGCCGAGCAGGCAGCTCAGGAAGCGGTACGCAACCTGAAGAGCGCCCTGTTCCACAAGCTGATGGGGCAGACTTCGGATTTCTACCGTCAGAATACGGGCGGAGATCTGATCAACAAATGCTCCGGCGACGTCGAAATGATCGCGCATTTCATTAACTGGATCCTTCCACACTCTGTGGAATGCATCTTCATGCTGATCTTCGCGCTGACCGTTTTCATGAGCATTAACTGGCAGTATACGCTTATACTGCTTGCTATCACACCGTTTACCGCGATCGTGGCGCGCAAACTCTCCAAAACCGTCCGGCCTGCTTTCCGCGCTGCCCGTGAGCAGCTCTCCTTCCTCAACACGGTAGTACAGGAGAATATCAGCGGAAACCGCGTCGTTAAGGCGTTTGTCCGCGAAGACTACGAGATGGAGAAGTTCCAGAAGGAGAATCAGAAATACAAGGAACTTAACGTTCATGCAACGCTGCTGTGGCTCCGCTACGGACCGATCATTCAGTCGATCAGCTCGCTGCTGACCGTTGTCAATCTGACTGTCGGCGGCATCCTGGTTGCTTCCGGTAAAATCACACTCGGAGAGCTGACGCTTTTCCTGAGTCTGGCCTGGGCGCTCAACGAGCCTATGGACATGATGGGAACGATCGTCAACAACCTCCAGAGATTCTACGCCTCTGTTGAGAAGGTCCGCGACCTGTATTATTCCAATGTGAAGATCAAGAACCCAGAGAAGGATCTTTCTCCCGAGACTGTCACCGGCGCGATCGAATTCCAGGATGTGTCCCTTCGCTACGGCAAGACAGAGGTCCTGAAAAACGTCAATCTGCAGATCAAACCCGGTGAAACCGTCGGCATCATGGGCCCGACCGGCTCCGGTAAAACGACGCTGATCAATCTGATCTCCCGTTTTGTGGATGTCACTTCCGGTAGGGTTCTGATCGATGGCGTGGACGTGCGGAATTATAATCTGCAGAAGCTGCGCGGATCGATCGGTATGACCATGCAGGATGTGTTCCTTTTCTCGGATACGCTGGAGTCCAATATCGCCTACGGTGTGCCGGACGCTCCGATGGAAGTCATCGAGCAGGCGGCCAAGGCGGCGGATGTCGCAAGCTTCGTTAAGGATATGGCGGAAGGCTATGACACGATCATCGGCGAGCGCGGCACAGGCCTTTCCGGCGGACAGAAGCAGCGTATTTCCCTGGCGCGCGCGCTGGCTGTGGACGCTCCGATCCTGATCCTCGACGATACGACATCGGCGGTCGATATGGAGACAGAGCAGTATATTCAGGAGCAGCTGCGGCAGCTTCCGACCAAGGCTACGACCATCATCATCGCACAGCGTGTCTCTTCTGTAATGCATGCCGACAAGATCCTGATCCTGGAGGACGGTCGGATCACGGAAGAGGGTACGCACCGTGAACTGATGCAGAATCATAAAGGTTATTACTACAAGACCTGTATGCTGCAGAATGGCTTAGAGGAGAAGGGAGGCGAGGAATAATGGCACGGAATAAGTTTAATATCGATGAAGAGCTTGACGTTCCGTTTAACTGGTCGCAATTCAAGAGAAGCCTTGTTTATATCAAAAAATACAAAAAGAACATCATCATGATGTTCCTGCTGAGCGTCGGCGCGAGTCTTCTGGCGCTGCTCACGCCTAAGATCCAGGCGTACGTTATCGATGAACTGATCCCGCAGAACCTGAAGGGCATGATCATCGTCCTCGGCGCCAGCTATTTTGCCGTCAGCGTCGCGATCGTTTTGATCAATCGTCTGCGCGGTGTCATCAGTTCCAAAACAGGTCAGTCGATCATCACGGATATCCGTACAGACGTCTTCTCGCACCTGCAGAAGCTGAGCTTCGACTATTACGACTCCCGTCCGCACGGCAAAATCCTGACGCGTGTCATCAACTACGTTAACAATGTAGCGGATTTCCTGACAAACGGCATGATCAACGCGGTTCTGCAGATCATCAACCTGCTGCTGATTCTTGGATTCATGCTGACGATCTCGACCAAAATGACGCTTGTCGTTCTGGCCGGTCTGCCTTTCTTCCTGCTCTATGTCCGCATCACCAAGCCGAAGCAGCGCCGTTTCCGTCAGCTCCGCGCCAACAAGCAGTCCAACACGACCGCTTATCTGGCGGAGAATATCAACGGAGAAAAGGTCACGCAGGCGTTTGTGCGTGAGAATATGAATGAAGGCATCTTCAACGGACTGCTGCAGGAGACGAAGAAATATTCTCTGCGCGCGGCTTATCTGGCGCATGGAATGTGGCCTATTTCCACGATTCTGTCCCGTCTGGTCCGTATGGCGATCTATGTCACCGCGATCTATCTGTTCCGGGATGATTTCATCGTCGGCGGAGTTGTGCAGGTCGGCGCGATCACGGCTATGGTCGCGTATTCGAATCGTTTCTGGGGACCGATCCAGCAGCTCGGCAATATCTACAACCAGCTGATGGACACGGCCGCGTATCTGGAGCGTATCTTCCAGGTGCTCGACGAGCCTGTAACGGTCGACGACGCAGAGGACGCTTACGAGTTGCCGGAGATCGAGGGATCTGTCTCCTTTGAGGACGTTGTTTTCGAGTATGAGAAAGGTCATCCGGTCCTGAAGAACGTCAGCTTCCACGTCAAGCCAGGCGAATCGATCGCGCTTGTAGGCCCGACCGGCGCCGGCAAATCCACGATTGTGAACCTGCTTTCGCGTTTCTATAATGTTACGGAGGGGCGTGTTCTGATCGATGAGCACAATCTCTCCAAAGTTACAATCCAGTCGCTGCGCCGACAGATGGGTGTCATGCTGCAGGATACGTTTATTTTCTCCGGCACGATCATGGACAATATCCGTTACGGCCGTCTGGACGCGACGGATGAGGAGTGCATCGCAGCGGCAAAAGCCGTCCACGCGGACGAGTTCATCCGCAATATGGAGAAAGGCTACCAGACGCCGACCAGCGAACGCGGAGCAGGTCTGTCGGCCGGCCAGCGCCAGCTGATCAGCTTCGCGCGCACGCTGCTGTCCGATCCGCGGATCCTGATCCTCGATGAGGCGACGTCCTCGATCGATACGAATACCGAGCGGCTCGTCCAGGAAGGCATCGCCGCGCTGCTGAAGAACCGGACGTCCTTTATCGTCGCGCACCGTCTGTCGACGATTCAGAACTGCGACCGGATCATGTACATCGAAGCCGGACGCATCGCCGAGAGCGGAAGCCATGACGAGCTGATCGCGAAGAAAGGCCTGTACTACGACCTCTACACGAGCCAGCACAACGCGTTCCTGCGCGAATCCGCGCTGGTGGACGGGGCTGCGTCGGGTGCGGCTGCGGTTGGTGAGACGGGTTCGACTGCGGCTGATGAGGCGGGTTCGACTGCGGCTGGTGCAACCGCAGCTCAGACCGCAGTTCAGTCCGCAGCAGCTGCTGAACCGGCTTTGGGGTAATGAACCGGCTTGTGGGTAATGAACAGGCTTTGGGGTAATCACAGCCTGTCAAAGTTTAGCAAATCATTGAAATCGTTCTGCATGCAGAGTCATCTCTGCGCGGGACGGTTTCTTTTTTTGTCTTAGCGTTGGCCTGGAGATCTGTCCCTCTTTGGTCTGGAGAACTGTCCCTCCAGACGCGCGGCGGTATTTTTTGCGGTTTTCGCGATTTACACTGCCACTCAAGAAGTGTCACGGCAGTGTATTTTTGAAAAATAGCATTTTGCACTGCCACTGGCGTCATCTGTCAGAATCGAGCGGCAGTACATTTTTGAAAAATATCGATTTGTACTGCCGCTCTCTGGCGTTGCACAGAAAAACTGGCAGTGTATTTTTGAAAAAATGAGAATTACACTGCCGCAAGCTGAGTCTGCATTAATAGACCGGCAGTGCATTTTTACATAATCGCAAAATATACTGCCGCCCCTCGAGAATTCGACTTTCATCCCAACGCCAGGCAGAAAATCAGGGGCTTTTGCCGGTGTTTTCTGCTGGCTGAAATCATCGCAGCAGAAAAACTGGCAGGAAAACCGTCAGCACAGATGCAGTGCTTTCCGCAGCACGGGCTCCAGATGATCGGCCATGCGCAGGAAACCGAGATCGGTGGGGTGCGTGCCGTCTACGGTGCACAGATCACGGTCGGACTCGCCAAACAGCGTTTCGCCGTCGATATAATAGACGTTTGCATCGCCGGCCGCCAGGGCCTTTTCGTAAGTCTGCCGGATGATGTCGCGGCGGATCGCGCTGTCTTCAGGGAATTTGTCATAATCCGGCCGGCTGACCAGGAGAATGGGCAGCTCAGGCTGCGCTTCCCGGATGATCCAGTAGAAAGGCTCGTGTGTCTGTGCCAGATGTTCGGGCGTCGGCGCGTTGTGGTCATAATCCAGGACAAAAGCGCTCATGGACAGAGACGCGATGTATTCTGCCATCAGCGGCTCGCCCCTGCCGTTCCCGGAAAAGCCGAGGTTGATCTGGGCAGCGTCGAGACGACGGCACAGAATATTAGAATAACAGGAACCGACTTTGCCGGCGCATCCACCTTGAGTGATAGATGAACCGTAGAACACAATAGGCCGATCGATCTTCGGGACGCGGCCGGTCTGCAGAGCAGCCCCCTCCGGAAGGCCGATAAGCAGCTGCGTCACACCATTATACAAAGGAAGATACAGCGCGTAATGCCGCAATCCGCCAGGCAACGGGACAAGACTGCTTTGCTGCATTTTGCAGCCATGGCCCTGATCCATCGCGGGGATAATACTCTTGATCTGCCGGATGCCGGCGTCGGACTCCTCAAAAAGCTCAAGCCCGCTCTGACCGCTCGCGGCAAAGTGGGGCACATTGCCGGTTTCAAGCAGTGTCCAAAGCACGGCAAGCTGAGCCGCGTCTGTCGTAAAGCGCACGCAGGCTCCGGCCAGATGATAGGCCAGACGCTGTACGCCCTCACTGCAGGAGGGGAGCATGGATTCGGGCAGGCGGCAGAGAACACCGGCACGATTCGGGGCGACGCCATATACATCAAAAGGCACCTGGCATGCGTCATGGAAACGCATAT
>CACZPA010000176.1 GCA_902782895.1 uncultured Eubacteriales bacterium | reverse complement strand
TCGCGGATACCGAAGGTCGTCTCTTCCTTGTCCACGACCTCTCCGTCACAGACAACTTCGCTGACGAGCGTATACAGATGCGGCTCCTTCGGGCTCCACAGGTTCGGATTCTTGATCTCCAGCGTCTGCTTGAACGTAGCCTCACCATAAGACGCAACGACCTGACACGGGCTGTCCACGCAGGCAGCCTCCTTGCCGGCATCCAGACCGTCCTGCGGAACGATGCGGGAAATGATCTGTGTATTCTTGTCCTCGCGATGACGGTTCACAACTTTTGTCTCAATCGCGAGCTTCCACTTGCTGTCCGACAGTCTCTCGCTGACCACATAGGTGCCCCAATGATCGACAGCCAGACGGTCCGTAATGATCATCCAGACATTGCGGGTAATACCGCCGCCCTCATAATACCAGGCTTCATAGTCATGGCAGTCACAGTGAACGGAGACAACATTCTCCTCATCACCATAGCGCAGCGTATCGGTAATATCAATGAAGAAACCGATGCCGTTGGTGCGGCTCACATACTGCAGCATGGAGTTCACGTACACTTCGCAAAGCGTCCCCATGCCCTCAAAATACAGAACTACGCGTTTGTCCTTATCCGCCTCCGCCATCTTGAAATACCGGCGGTACCAGGCGCTGCCGCGGTCCATCGGGAAATCGCAATGCTCGCCGCCGCGCGGATCCGTCTCGGATACGCCGTTCAACGCGACAAAATCATGCGGCAGGGAAACAATCTGCCAGTCCGCGTCGTCAAAATCGCGTCTTGCCGGGCCGCGTCCGTTAGCCGCGCGGCTGCCGCGATAGGTCTGGTCAGAACTATTCTTGTCCTCCCTCATAAAAGAAGGTTCGCCAAAATAATAACGCCAGTCTCTGTTCATCAGTTGTTTTGTTCTCATGTTTTGATTTCCTTCTTTCTATCACGTTTTATTGATCCCTGTTAACTGAATTATAGCAGATTCCGGCGGACTTGTAAAGAAGAAGGAATTATTCTTCACAGAGCTGTGTCATTCTTCCGCCTGCCAGCCTGTGATCAGAATGTACGGATTCGCAACAGGATCCATCCATAGCATGACGCGCAGCATATCATCCGTCGGCAATCCGATGCAGCCGCCCGTCGTGCCTGATGCACAATGGAAAAAGATCGCACAGCCCCGCTCTGTTACGGTATACGGAGGCGTATTGTATTCAATCACGCATGAATAGGCGTAATGAAAAGGATAATCATCCAGATGTTCACCTTGACTCATGTCCCATTTTTCTGTCAAATCCGGATCATTTCTCTCCTGCCAGGTATTGAAATACAGAGAATCCACATCGCAAACCCAATCTGAATAAGGCGTTACATCCCGCCATTGCATCTTCAGCCCCTCCGGTTTTGTCTCATTGCCAAAACAGAGTCCCAGTTTCCACAGTCCGGCCGGGGACGTATAGGAACCAATATAACGCTGATGGCGGATGCCGTTTAGCCCGGTCCAACCATGCATATCATATAATCCATCTATAGTCGCCCAATTGCTACCAGTATATTCATAGCAATTCGTTGTTGTACTGCAACCGTCCTCACTGCCTGCCACAATTAAAACCAACTGCCGACATCCTCTCTCCATCAGATCCTCATAGTCAATCCCCTCAACCGCCATCCATTTCTCAAGCAGTTCCGTTGCTGAGCAATCTGCATCGTCCGGATACTCTCCCGCTCTTGCAAGATTCCATGTTTCTGTTGTATCCCCCGGCTGCGGAACAATCGCATCTCCGACTTGTGGAGTACTGTAATCCCAAACCTGCGCAGAAAATTGATCGCTCAATTTGCCATGAGATTCCTCTTGTACTTCGAGCTCTGATACAGTCGACTCTTCTTGAGATTCCTCCTGTGTTTCGAGCTCTGATACAGTCGGTTCTGATGCAGTACTCTTTGTATTATTGAATAATTCTCCTTGTGTTTGACGACAAATGCAACCGATAATACACAGCGACAACATCATTATCATGATTCCAAAATAATATCTATTTTTCACAACTTACGCCTCAATGATCTGCAAAAAAAACATAAGATGGCAACCATTGTACCCTCATATGAATCACCTGCCTTCCACTTCTCTTGCTATCCATGATCCCTGGATATCCGTATTGGCCCATTGACCGTCTTGCGGGTCGCGAAGCAAATAATAATACATTTCGTCCACCGACATGTTTTCCTTAACTGTCGCAGGATCAATATACCGAACTGACCAACGTGCATATACTACAACAAGGTTATCTTCCAAATATTCATCGCTCCACTGCCGAATTGCCGCATACGAACTGCCCTTCAACAGAGAAAGTGCTTTTTCTCTTACTTCTGGATTCTCCCGCAGCTCATCTATCGTCAGCTTTCCTGCGTCATCTGAATCAGCTTTTCCGTAAGTCTTCATCAAATTGCAATAGACTTCATATTCCGGATCCGTTAAATCTTCTGGCTGCGGATACATAGATTCATCAGATTCAGACTCGTAAACAGGCTTGAATGATTCCGGACTTGTGTTGTTCCAGATCGACCATTCCCCTGTCTTCGGGTTTTGTTCCAGGTAGAAATACTGACAAAGACGTCCGGAAATCTGAGCTGTCTGTGTCTGATCATACTCTATATCGTATACAGCAAAAACAGCAATGACATATTCATCCAGATACTCGTTTGTCCACCCGTTCCTTTGCGCGGTCTCGCTGTCCTTATACCGCATTCGCAGACGTTCTGTCTCCTCTTTATCAACGATGGCTTTCAAAAATCCGACTCCCTGCGTATACTCTTTTTGCATCTGGCCCTCAATAGCACTCTTAACGACATCCGTTGGATCAGAGCCTGGTTCTTGATTCCAGGCGTCAAATGGCAGGATCTTATTCTGAGTTAAATAATAGAATCCTCCAAAAAGAAGTACTGCCACAATCGCTGCAATCAAAAGAACCGTCATGCGGATTTTTTTCTTATCATTGCTTTTTTGTGACTCCCACGCTTTCAGAACGTACAGATCATCCACACCCTGAAGAGCTTCCAATATTGTTATTCCCTTCATAGATATTCTCCTTTCTGAAGATAACTTCTTAACTTGCCTCTCGTCCTGTAAAGAATGGATTTAACCTTGCTCTCAGTGAATTCGTAATGCCGGCAGATCATCTCAATGGACTCCAGATACCAGTATCGACGTAAAAATATATCCCGCTCTAGATCTGGAAGTCCACTAACAAACCGATTCATTGCTTTCTCTAATTCTTTAGCCATAACTTCTCCCTCTGTCGATTGTTCAGACATCAGAAGTGATTCAAGTTCCTCAATTGCTTCTGTCACAGTTTGTCCTCCGCGTTTTATCCGGGCATTATCACGATATCGTTTTAGTGCGAGATTCCTTGTGATTTTCCCAAGGAAAGTCTTCAAAATCGATGGCCGATACGGAGGCATACTGTTCCATGCTGCTAAATACGTATCATTCACCGTATCCTCCGAATCTTCTCGATTCATCAGAATATTATAGGCAATTGTATGGCAGTACATACCGTATTTATCTGATGTCTCCGATATTGCCTGTTCCGACCTCTGCCAATAAAGATCAATGATTTTGCTGTCTTCCAAGTTCTCAGATCCTTTCTGCCATGTTATCCAACATATTCTTTTATAATATATCTACCCGTTGAAAGCAAAAGGTTGCATGAAAAAAAAATATTAATATCTTTATATTCTACCAAAGCTTTTCCATCTGCTCAAATCACAGCAATGATTGAAGCATATCTAAAAGAAATCCTGTAATTGAAACAGCCTGACACAATAGAAGTAGCACCTTGAATCTTTATTCTGTTTGTTCTATTTTCTGTTTGTTTTGTCTTTGTTTCTGTTGTTTTTTCTTTTATCCTGTTGACAAGCTGTCCGTTTTGCTATAAAATTATGATCAGAAAACGTATGCTCTTACTTACGGAAGGAGTATTCTCATGTCTGCTTTTTATTCTGAACATATCGCGAAAAGTCCTCGTATCCCGAGACTGATTCAGCATCTATACGCGAAGCTTCCCGTCGTGGAGGCTGACCGCGCCGTACTCCTGACGGAATCCTATAAACAGACCGAGGGAGACCCCATCATTATCCGCCGCGCCAAGGCATTTGACGCAATCTGCCGTCATCTTCCGATCATTATCCGCCCTGAGGAGCTGATCGTCGGAAGCTCTTCCCAGGCGCCGCGCGGCTGCCAGGTTTTCCCGGAGTTCTCCTACAGCTGGCTCGAGGATGAGTTTGAGACGATGGAGACCCGCGAGGCGGATCCTTTCCACATCGATGACGCGACCAAGGCCACGCTGCACGAGGTCTACAAATACTGGAAAGGCCGCACCACAAGCGAGCTTGCGACTTCGTACATGGCTCCGGAAGCACTGCTTGCGATCGAACATAACATGTTCACGCCGGGCAACTATTTCTACAACGGAATCGGTCATGTAACCGTCTGCTACGGACGGATCGCCCGCGAGGGACTGGAATCCATCAAAGCCGAGGCTGCCGAGGCTCTGCTGCAGTGCAAGTTTGGAGACGGGGATTATGCCCGCCGTTCTCATTTCCTGCAGGCTGTCATTCTGGCCTGCGAAGCCGCCTGCGTCTATGCAGAGCGCTATTCCGCGCTTGCCAGGGAAGAAGCCACTAAGGAAAAAGATCCGATCCGCCGCAGGGAGCTCGAGGTCATCGCCGAGAACTGCGCACGGGTTCCGCGCTACGGCGCCCGCAACTTCTACGAGGCCTGCCAGTCCTTCTGGTTCATCCAGCAACTGCTGCAGATCGAGTCCAGCGGACATTCGATCTCTCCGGGCCGTTTCGACCAGTATATGTATCCGTTCTTCAAGAAAGATCTGGAAGAAGGCAAGATAACAAGAGAGTTCGCGCAGGAGATTATGGACTGCATCTGGGTCAAGCTCAACGACCTCAACAAAATCCGCGACGCGGCTTCCGCAAAGGGTTTCGCGGGTTACAGCCTGTTCCAGAATCTGATCGCCGGCGGCCAGACGCCCGAGGGGCTGGACGCGACCAACGATCTGTCCTTCATGTGTATCGAGGCGACCATGCACGTCCAGCTGCCGCAGCCGTCCTTCTCCGTCCGCGTATGGAACGGTTCGCCGCAGGAGTTCCTGATGCGCGCCGCGGAGCTGACCCGCACCGGCGTTGGCCTGCCCGCTTACTACAACGACGAAGTCATCATTCCGTCCCTGCTCTCCCGCGGCCTCTCGATGAGCGACGCGAGGGACTACAATATCATCGGATGCGTAGAGCCGCAGAAAGCCTTCAAGACCGACGGCTGGCACGACGCTGCTTTCTTCAACATGTGCCGTCCGCTGGAGCTTGTGTTCTCCAACGGCATGGATAAAGGCGTGCAGGTCGGTCTGCAGACCGGCGATGTCACCCAGATGAAGACATTCGACGAATTCTACGATGCTTATAAGAAGCAGATGAATTATATGCTCAGCCTGCTGGTCAACGCGGACAACGCGATCGACTGCGCGCACGCCGAGCGCTGCCCGCTGCCCTTCCTGTCCGGTATGATCGAGGACTGTATCGGCCGCGGTAAAAGCGTCCAGGAAGGCGGCGCGATCTACAATTTCACTGGGCCGCAGGGCTTCGGCATCGCCAATATGACGGATGCCCTCTATGCCGTCAAGACGCTTGTCTATGAGCAGAAAACCGTCTCCATGGCGGATCTGCGCGACGCTCTGGCACACAATTACGGTAAGGAGCGCACTCCGGAGGAGGCCAAGGATCTGACCGAGCAGGTCGCGAAGGCGATGCTCAAGGACGGCATCCAGCTGTCTGAATCCCAGATCCGCACGATCTATGAGACCTCTCTGAATGACGGTATTTCTGCAGCGGACCGGGCCAAATACCAAAAGATCCACGACCTGATCGAGGCCGTTCCCAAGTTCGGCAACGATATTCCGGAGGTCGATAACTTCGCGCGCGACGTTGCCTATACCTACACGCGTCCTCTGCAGGAATTCCGCAATCCGCGCGGTGGCCAGTATCAGGCCGGCCTCTACCCGGTATCTGCGAATGTACCGCTCGGCGCGCAGACCGG
>CACZPA010000175.1 GCA_902782895.1 uncultured Eubacteriales bacterium | reverse complement strand
CTGACCTATGAGGTCGAACAGATCCTTATTGTAGAGCCGTATGATCTGTCCGGCCTTCAGATCATACCCGGCAGAGATCTTGTCACACTGGTGACCTGTACCCCGTACGGGATCAACACACACCGCCTGCTGGTGCGGGGGCACCGGATCGAGACCGGCAAAGTCTCCAACGTCCGCGTCATGGCGGATGCTATACAGATAGACAAAACAACAGTAGCGGTCTTCATTGCCGCACCGGTACTGCTGGCGCTTATGGGTATCGTATTGATTGCGACCGGAATCCAGCGCCGGCGGATCCGGCGACTGCGTTCCATGCAGGCATACGCACTGCCGGCTAAAATTTAGTTATGTTCCGGAAGAGAGGGAATATGAAATGAAACGACTGATGATCCTCCTGCTTGCACAGATCCTGGCACTGACGATGTCCGTGCCGGCTTTTGCTGCGGAACATGACGACAGACAGCCGGATTATACCCGCACGGGATCGACAGCCGTGGACATAACGACAGCGAAAGGCGAACCTGTCGGAGGCGGTGAGCTTGCGGCATATTTGGTTGCGGATGCTGTGTATAAGGACGGGAACAACGTTTTTGAGGCTGCAGAAGACTTCGAAGGCAGTGGTCTTGACCTCAGTATGATCGGAACTGAGGAGAACGGATCTCCGAAACTGGCCGCGGCCGCTGCGGAATATGCCGCAAAGAACGGTATAGCCGGCATAACTGCGGCAGTCGATGAGAAGGGTCATGCCGTATTCTCTGATCTGTCACTGGGTCTGTATGTTGTGGTACAGACAGAAGCTGCAAAAGGTTATGAGCCGATCAGACCGTTTGCGGTGACAGTTCCTTACTGGGACGGGGCAAAACTCGTCTATGACGTAACGGCAAATCCAAAGCCGGAGAGCGCGGTTGCAATGGCTAAGTACGATCCTTCGGTGGAGAAACTGGTCATCGAGAAGAGCGGCAAAGCGCCTGAAGACACAGAATTCGCTTTCTGCATGGAGCCTAAGGAACCCTGGTATCCGATGCCGGATGGAGAGGCGGCATTCTATGATCCTGCGGCAGGATCAATGACTGTTAAGGTCAAAGGCGCCGGAACCTATGAATTCGGCTGGATGTATTTCGGCAGAAATGACGCAGGCAATACGTATATCTATGATATATACGAAGTAAAGGGAGACGCGGCCGATTTCGAATATGATACGCAGATCTATACAATGACCGTCAAAGTTTTCTATGATGCAATCACCGGAGAGATCGGACTGGACGTCAGATGTACGGACAAGGACGGTCAGTCAGCAGACACGATCCGGTTTGTGAACGTATATGAGGAGGAAACTCTGCCGCCTCCGGATATCCCGGTTACGGGACAGCTGTGGTGGCCGGTACCGCTGCTTGCCGCGGCAGGTCTGGCGTTCGTTGCTTTCGGACTGATCCGGAGCCGCAGAGATAGACAAGAGTGAGAAAACATATCAACAGACTCAGTATAATCCTGGGGCTGCTGCTGATCGCGGCGGCCCTGGGACTTGTATTATATAACAGGTGGGATTCGGAGCGTGCCGGGAAAGAATCCGCCAAGGTAATGGCCGCTCTGACGGAGGCCATCACGGAGAATGTGGAGACGGCCGGAGGCACCATCATTCCGGGCGGGTCCAGGAAGCCGGGCGGATCCGGAATCCCCGGTACATCCAGGCGTGATCCGATCGACGACGGTGACAGCCAGGGACAGAAACCGATGGCGACAGAAACAGTCGACGGATACGAGTATATCGGTGTAGTGGAGGTTCCTGCGCTCGATATCTTCCTGCCGGTCATGGCAGACTGGGACTATAAACGTCTGACGGTCTCGCCATGCCGTTTTACGGGCTCATATTATGCGGGTGACCTCGTGATCTGCGCGCACAACAATGCCGCGCATTTCGGACAGCTCCTGTACGTCGATATCGGCGCGGATGTATATTTTACGACAGTAAAAGGCAAAACCTATCACTACCAGGTATCGAACCGGGAGATCGTCAAGCCGACGGCGCTTGAAGAGATGATCACGGGCGATGACTGGGATCTGACACTTTTTACGTGCACGATCGGGGGGCAGGCCCGCTGCGCTGTCCGGTGTATTCTGGCAGATGATTAAATCCGATGTTTAGGCCGTCCGGGACATCCGGGCGGTTTTTCTGTATGGCTTAACAGAGCATTCAAGGGCCGGTGTCGTGCTATATTACAAATCAGAAAACATCTTAAAAAACCCCCGGGGGTTTGTGTATAATAAAAATGATTTAAGAGTAAATATTGTTTTTGCAGATAGATGCCTGCTGTGAAGACGACCGCACACCGCGCACAACGAAAACCTACAAGTCAGTATCTCTTAAGAAATCCTTAAAGATTCGCCTGCTTGTTTCTTAATCACGAGTCCGCGTATACTATAGCCATGCACAGCGGAACGAACATGGCGTGCGGAAAGGACATCGTTATGGAAACACTCAAAACCGTCAACTGGCTGATCGGCATCATTTTCTTCGTATGCTACACATATCAGTTCCTGTATATCCCTGTTGTATGGCTGCGCGGGAAAATCAGAAACAGAAGTCGCAGAGCGACAGCAGACGGGTATGCGGCGGCCAGATCCCTCGCGGCAGCCGCACCCGCGAAGCGGCAGACCAACCGCTATGGCGTCATGATCTGTGCCCGTAATGAAGAGAAAGTTATCGGCGATCTGATCGCGAGTATTCACGCGCAGACCTATGATCCGAAGCTCATCCACATTTTTGTCATGGCGGATAACTGCACGGATCAGACAGCGCGGATCGCGCGGGAGGCCGGTGCGACTGTATATGAACGGTTTAACAGAGTCCGGGTCGGTAAGGGTTACGCGCTGGCCGCGTTGATGAAACAGATACAGCAGATCTATCCGGAAGGATTTGACGGATATTTCGTATTTGACGCAGACAATATTCTGTCCCCGGACTATGTAGAACAGATGGATAAAACGTTTTCCAAAGGATTCGAGATCGTTACAAGCTACCGTAATTCCAAGAATTACGGCGACAACTGGCTGAGTGCGGGATCCGCGCTCTGGTACCTGCGGGAGAGCCGTTATCTGAACCATGCGCGGCATCTGCTGGGAACAAGCTGCGCGGTCGGTGGCACAGGATTCCTGTTTAGCCGCACGATCGCAGAAGAAATGGGTCCGTGGCCTTATCACTGTCTTGTCGAGGATATTGAATTCACGGCAGATGTCATTGTCAAAGGGCACAAGATCGCTTTCTGCCCGGATGCTGTTTTCTACGACGAGCAGCCTTCGGATATGCGGCAGTCGTGGCGGCAGCGCAGCCGCTGGTGCAAAGGCGGCCTGCAGGTCTTCAGCCGTTACGGCGGGGCGCTGATCAAGGGAGCCGCGCATGGCAGCTTCTCCTGCTTTGATCTCGCGATGTCCACCATGCCGGCCTACATCCTCTCGGTCGCGGCGATTGCCTGCAACGTCATTCTGGCGATTTACGGAGCTGTCGTGGGAGACAACCTGATGATCGCAGTGCAGTCCATCGCGGAGATGGCTTTCGACATGTATCTGACCGTGTTCACGCTCGGCATGATCACGACGGTGACGGAATGGCGGCAGATCCGGGCCGGTACGGGCAAGAAGATCCTGTACGCCTTCACCTTCCCGATCTTCATGTTTACCTACATTCCTATTGCACTTTCCGCGGTTTTCTGTAAAATAGAGTGGAAGCCTGTCGAGCATCGTGTCTCGGCCGCGTCCTTGAGAACACGCGGCAAACAGGAAGCTTTACCTTTTTGATAAGTGGAGGAACTATGTATAATATATTGGTCTGTGATGATGAAAAAGATATCGTGGCGGCGCTGACGATTTATCTGTGTGCGGAGGGATATCAGGTCTTTACCGCGTACAACGGACAGGAGGCACTGGAAGTGATGAAAAGGGACGATATCCATCTGGTGCTTCTGGACATTATGATGCCGGGCATGGACGGGATCACGACGATGACGGAGATCCGCAAGACGAGCAATGTGCCTGTGATCCTGCTGACGGCGAAAGGCGAGGACACGGATAAGGTCCTGGGGCTGAATGTCGGGGCTGACGACTACGTGACCAAGCCTTTTAATCCGGTGGAGCTGCTCGCCAGGGTCAAATCCCAGCTGCGCCGCTATCTGCAGCTGGGCGCGGGAACAGTCCGGTCGGCGGCGATCAGCATTGGAGCCATAGCGCTGGACGACGATGCCAAAACCGTGACCGTTGACGGAGAAGCGGTCAGTCTGACGCCCCGGGAGTATGAGATCCTCCGATTCCTGATGCAGAATGCGGGCAAGGTTTACTCGCCGGCAGAGATCTATCGTCTGGTCTGGCAGGAGGACTGTATCGGAGAGAATCCGGTCGCGGTCCATATCCGGCATATCCGCGAAAAAATCGAGATCAACCCGGCGGAACCTCGATATCTGAAGGTCGTCTGGGGACGGGGATACAAGATGGAAGGTGACGCGCGATGAAAAGGTGGCTCGACAAGACCTGGGCAAAGGTCACGTTTTTCTGCCTGATGATTGTTTTTACGGCACTGACGATTGCCGGCGGCGCGGGGATCGTTTATTTATTGGATTATAATGTGTATCAGGACGGCGGCACACAGCTGTACCGGCATATTTACCAGACTTCCGCCTATTACGAAAGCGAGAATGTCTATAACTATCTCATGAAAGCAGAACCTGCCTTTACGATCCCGCCGACGGAGAATTACGCGGCGATGTTCGCAAGAGATTTCGGAAGTGATATCTGGGATATCGAAGTTCGACTGGGAGAGGAGCTTCTGCTGACCAATGCCGAACAACCGGAAACGTCTGTCTATACGGAAACTTTTGAGTATGTTCTGGAAGATCGGACACTGACGATAACTGTGTCAGCTGATCCCGAACACAGAGGCACGCGTTTTACGGATTCTTTGGTCGTGAAGCTGGTCAGATGGCGGTACGAGCTGATTGCCGCGACAGCGGGATGTTTCCTGATCTGGCTGTACTGCTTCATCTTCACGCTGGCCTCCGCGGGACATTGGCAGGGATTTGAAGGAATTCACCTGACCTGGCTGGACAGGATTCCGATAGAGGCGTGGCCGGGAGCGATGCTTTTCATCGGGGTGAATCGAGGAATTCTGTATAATCTTGGCCCGATTACGTTCATCGTGTTTGGACTGCTGATCTATCTCTTTTTGACGGTTTTCGCGGCGCAGTGTAAGGACGGAACGGTGATCAAAGGCAGCGCCTGCGCCTGGATTTTACGTGTTCTGCGGAGCGTTTTCCGGTGGCT
>CACZPA010000174.1 GCA_902782895.1 uncultured Eubacteriales bacterium | reverse complement strand
GGCACGAAATGTCCGTGACAAAATGTTCGAGCTCCTGTACGATAAGGAGGACGCGTTTTTCTACGATCGGGACGTGCACGGCAATCTGCACAAGATCAGGAATATCTCGATCACGAACGTCTTTACGGAGCACATGCTGACGCAGGCAGAGTTCGATGAAATCTATTACCGGCACTTCCGCAATCCGGAAGAATTCGGGACGGAATTCCCCTTCCCGTCGATGGCAGTCAATGCGCCGGAGACGGCCGGACATGCCGACCGCAACTGTTGGGGCTATTATTCGCAGGCACTGACGGCGCTGCGCTGCATGCGCTGGATGGATGATTACAGGCAGACCCGTGATTATAACCGGCTGCTGCGGGCGTGGGTGGACGGCATCGCGGCACAGGAGGGACGGATTTTCACGCAGGAGCTGGATCCGATGACCGGACGCGCGACCGAGTGCTCGGAGTGGTATTCGAGCGCGATGCTTCTGTACATCTATGCGGTAAGAAGGCTCGGATTGCTTGCATGAAACAGAATAATGTGATACAATAACAAATGGTATATTCATAAAACAGCATTATAGGAGGTTATGGTTATGAAGATCGCTCTGATTAACGAAAACAGCCAGGCCGCGAAGAACGCGATGATCGAGAAAACACTGCGCAAGGTCGTGGAGCCGATGGGACATGAAGTTGTGAATTACGGTATGTATGCCGCTGATGATGCCGCTCAGCTGACCTATGTACAGAACGGAATCCTTGCCAGCATTCTGCTGGAGTCCGGAGCAGCGGATTTTGTCATCACCGGATGCGGTACCGGCGAAGGCGCGATGCTTGCCTGCAACGCATTCCCGGGAGTCCTTTGCGGACATATCGAGAGCCCGCTGGACGCGTATCTGTTCTCCCAGGTCAATGACGGCAACTGCGTCGCCATTCCTTTCGCTGAGAATTTCGGATGGGGCGGAGAGCTGAATCTGGAATACATCTTTGAGAAACTGTTCTGCGCGCCGGGCGGCGGCGGATATCCTCCGGAGCGTGTCGTTCCCGAGCAGCGCAACAAGAAGATTCTGGACGGCGTCAAGAAGGTTACACACAGAGCGCTTGTCGACATCCTTCCGGAGCTTGACAGAGACCTGGCTAAGGGTGCTGTCAGCGGTGAGCATTTCCAGGAGTATTTCTTCAAGGATTGCAAGGATGCCGCGATCGCGGAAGCAGTCAAGGCTCTGCTGGCATAATTAACAAGAATCAGACAGAAGCGCCGGCGCGGTTCGGCGCTTCTGATGCATTTTACAGAAGTGAGGAGTACCGGATACGATGAAACAGGGTAATTTTACACTTCCCGGTGAAGCGGGATACGAGAAGCTGACACTGGAGCTTGCGAAGAAATGGGGCGCGGACGTTATCCGTGACAGTGACGGAACAAAGCTTTCCCAGGACATTCTGGACGCCGGATACCAGATCTATTCGACGGTCTGCGTGATCCGTGATCACAATGAATGGGCGAAGCAGCATCCGGACTGCCAGCAGGAGAGCTTCCTGATGGCAGGACCTGTGGCGGCACAGACAGCCGATCTGCAGATTCATCTGATGGATCAGTATTACACAGAGCAGTTCCAGATCAACGAATCCGCGGATTCCGTCAAATACTGGCAGGTTTTCGACAGAACAGCCGAGACCGAAGTGCCGGTGCAGGACTGGGAGTATAAGGACGGAATTGTCACGATCCACAACTGCGCGCTCTGGCATGAGTATACGGTGAATTTCCTCGCGTACCGGATCTGGGAAGAGATCTCGATGTACAATTACGTCACGAATTCCTGGACCGGAGAGCATCTGATGCAGATCGATCCGCGTTATCCCGCCACGCAGGAGTACATGCTTGACTGGATGGACCGCTGGTGCAAGGATCATCCGCAGACGGATGTTGTACGTTTCACCTCGCTTTTCTATAATTTCGTCTGGATCTGGGGATCCAACGCGCGCTGCCGCAATCTGTTCACGGACTGGGCATCGTATGACTTCACGGTCAGCCCGCTTGCGCTCGATCAGTTCGAGCAGGAGTACGGATACCGGATGACATCTGAAGATTTCATCAATCAGGGCAAGCTGCACGTTACCCATATGCCGCCGACACAGCATAAAAAGGACTGGATGGAGTTCATCAACCGTTTTGTCGTCTCCTTCGGCCGCAAACTGATCGATATTGTACATCAGTATGGCAAAAAGGCGTATGTGTTCTACGATGACAGCTGGGTCGGCCTGGAGCCGTACAGCGAAAGATTCAAAGAATTCGGCTTTGACGGCCTGATCAAGTGCGTTTTCTCTGGCTACGAGGTGCGTCTGTGCGCGAATGTTCCGGGCGTGACGCATGAGCTGCGTCTGCATCCGTATCTGTTCCCGGTAGGACTCGGCGGAGCTCCGACCTTTATGGAAGGCGGTCAGCCCGCACTCGACGCGCAGCGCTACTGGATCCACATCCGCCGCGCGTTGCTGCAGCAGTGCATCGACCGGCTCGGACTGGGCGGATATCTGCATCTGACACTCGGATTTGAGAATTTTAACGACAAGATCGAGCAGATAGCGGATGAATTCCGCACGATTCAGGAGCTGCACGAGGAGGGGGAGCCGGCGCGTCTGCCGGTGCATGTTGCCGTACTGCACGCCTGGGGCAAGATCCGTTCCTGGTCGCTGTCCGGACATTTCCATGAGACCTATATGCACACGCTGATCCATGTGAATGAAGCGCTCGCCGGTCTGCCGGTCGAGGTCAGCTTTATCAGCCTGGATGACGTGAAAACACAGGACCTGTCACAGTATCAGGTCATTATCAACGCGGGCCGTGAAGGTGACGCGTGGAGCGGCGGCGACGGATGGAAAGATCCTGAGGTCGTATCCAATCTGCTGCAGTGGACTGCGGCGGGCGGCACCTTTATCGGAATTAATGAACCGTCTGCTGTGGAAGGGACCACACACCGGTTCCGTATGGCACCGGTTCTCGGTGTGGATCTTGACCGCGGTGAAAAGGTCTGCCACGGCAAGTTCACATTTACCAGCGAAGAGAAAGCACTCCCGGAGGACTGCGTGTTCCCGGCTAAATCCGGCATCTATCTGACGGATCCGGAGACGAGAGTCCTGCGCGCTGCCGATGGGACACCGACCTATACCGAGCATGCATTCGGCAAAGGCCGCGGCATCTACCTGTCCGATTTCAGCTGGACGCCCGGTTCGCTTGGTGTCCTGCAGCAGATGCTGACGCCTGCGGGCTGCGATCTGCCTGTATCGGACAATCCGGATGTTGAAGTGGTCTGGTTCCCGGCATCCCGTACGGTCGTTTTCCTGAACAATTCCGAGAAAAACCAGCATGCGGAAGCCGTTGTGGACGGCCAGAAGGTCACAGCCGATCTGGCGCCGCTTGCCGATCAGTACATTAAGATCTGAGTTCTGAACCCTCCCCGATATATAGAAAAGATAGGGGAGTGCCTTAAAAGAGGAGAAATACAGTAATGAGAAAGTCCGTTTTTGATTACAGATCTTTCGGCCTCAATATGCTGAAAGAGAAGTTTTCCTATCTGAAACTGCTGCTTTTCTGGCCGTTCCACGGTCTTGTTTTCGCGTTCCTGGAGAAGGGCCTCTTTCAGCAGTATTATTACCCGATGCACTGCGTTCTGGACGATATCATTCCGTTCTGCGAATGGTTTTTCATCCCGTACCTGATCTGGTTCCTGTTCATTCCGGCGATGCTGATCTACGGATTCCTGCGGGAACCGGAGGGGTTCGTGAAAACAATGCAGTTCATCATTGTTTCCTATGCGTTCACACTTTTTGTATATTTCGTGTTCCCGACCTGTCAGAATCTGCGGCCTGCACATTTTGAAAGGGACAATATCCTGACCCGGATGATCGCGCGGTTCTACGCGAATGATACGAATACCAACGTCTTCCCGTCATTGCATGTGCTGGGATCCATCGCCGTCAGCTATGGTGCGCGGTTCTGTGAAAAGCTGCGCCGCCGCAAGGGCTGGATCGCGGCGATCGACATCACGGCAATCCTGAT
>CACZPA010000173.1 GCA_902782895.1 uncultured Eubacteriales bacterium | reverse complement strand
TCTTTCGTTAAAACACAGGCCGTCAGGCGGCCCGTTTCAAAAGCAATTATAAAGTTACGCTACTATTATATAGCTTTTCTCGAGGTTGTCAAGACTCGCGCTCCGTGATATACTGGCAGACACAGGAGGTGCGCGTTATGAAAATCATGGTCACGGCATTTGATGCTTTCGGCGGCGAGTCGGTCAACGCTTCCGGGGAAATCCTCTCCCGGCTGCAGGCTCCCGCGGGCTGCGAGCTTGTAAAACAGATCCTGCCGACGCAGTTTGTAAGAGGCCCCGAGGTCCTGTACAGCTGTCTCGACGTGGAAAAGCCCGATATCCTGCTGCTTCTCGGCCAGGCGGGCGGCCGCAGCGCCGTTACGCCGGAGCGTGTCGCCATCAACTGCATGGACGCCCGCATCCCGGACAATGCAGGTTACACGCCTGTCGATCTGCCGATCGACGCGAACGGCCCGGACGCTTATCTGACGAATATCCCGATTCACGCAGCTGTCAGCCATCTGAAGGAAGCAGGCCTGCCCGCCGCGATCTCCAACACGGCCGGCACTTTTGTCTGCAACTGCCTGTTCTACAAGGCCATGCAATACGTCCGCACCCACGCTGCGAGCCCTATTCTGTGCGATTTTATCCACATTCCGTATCTCATGGGCCAGCCGCACACGGAGCACCTGCCGGACCTCGCGCCGGATTCCTGCGCGGCCACGGTGCAGGAGCTGCTCGACTGGACCGCACACTATTTTGAAACACAAAAGGAGGTCTCCTGATGGAAAGCCTGACTTCCCTCGAGGCCGGGACCAATACGGCCGCCGAGACTCTCGACATTCTGAAGCAAACCCTTGCCGCGCAGAAACGCCAGTCGCGTCATTCTCTGATCGCGATGCTCTGCAGCATTCTGACCTTTTTACTGCTCACCGTCGCCGCCGTGATCGTGATCCCGCCGGTGATGAAAGCGGTTTTCACCGTCAATACACAGGCGTCCAAACTGGAGAGCGTGACGGAGCAGATCGGATCCCTGGCCACGCAGGTCAGCAACGAGGTCAGCCAGATCGATACCATCGTCACCAAGGCCAAATGGGAGATGGACGAGATCAGCACGATGGTCACAAGCATCACCAAGGCCAGCCAGAATCTGGACAAGCTTGTCACCGACAATACCACGGCGATCTCCGAATCCGTCGAAAAGATCTCGCAGATCGATTTTGAGACGCTCAACAAAGCGATTGCCGATCTTGCCGTCAGCGTCGAACCGCTCGCGAATTTCGCAAGGCTTTTCCAGCGGCAGGGAGGCTGACACATGGCAAACCGTTTTAAAGAGCCGCGTCCGATCGTCATGGGAGTCGCTGTCCGCGACGGCCGGATGCTTGTTTCCCGTGTCTTATCTTCCCTGACCGGCGAAATGTATTACCGCTGCATTGGTGGCGGAATCGAATTCCAGGAGCGCGCCGAGGACGCTCTGCGGCGTGAATTCTACGAAGAAACCGGCCTGCATATCCATGTCGACGGATATCTCGGCCTTCTCGAAAACATCTTTACCTTTGACGAGCGCAAGGTCCATGAGCTGATCCTGTACTATCAGGTATCCGTCCCCGAGGACGAATATAAGCCCGAATACGTGCACAATGAGGACGGGAGCCTCGACATCGCGCTCTGGATTCCTGTTGAAGACGTAAAAAACGGCCGCCTGAAGCTGTATCCGGGCGGTCCGCTTAAGTATCTGTGATGGTCCGGCGGATCTGTCCGCAGCAGCATTCACAGATGACCCCTCTCCTGAATATCTTATCTTTCTGTTTCTGTGCAGATTTATAAGTTAGAGAACTCTAACTAACGATACCGGTTTTCACTTCGCTGTCAATCTTTTTATTCTTTATACCGCGCGGCCTGCATGGTAAAGAGCTTATTGTACTCTCCGCCGAGCTCCATCAGCTCGCGGTGGCTGCCCTGCTCGATGATTTTACCGTTTTCCATCACCAGGATCGTGTCGGCGATCGTCGCGCTGGACAGGCGATGGCTGATAAAAATACTGGTTTTATCGGCCCGCAGCTCATTGAACTGGTTGAAAATCTCCTGCTCCGCCATCGGATCGAGCGAGGCTGTCGGCTCGTCCAGAATCAGGATGTCTGAATCCGAATAGAACGCGCGGGCGATCGCGAGCTTCTGCCACTGTCCGCCGGAAAGCTCGATTCCGTTATCCTCAAAATACCGCATCAGCGGCGTATTATAGGCATCCGGCAGCGCATTGATGAATTCATCGGCGTCCGCGTGCTCGGCCGCGTCATGAATCTCCGCCTCGCCGGCATCCCGCCCCAGATCTCCGAACTGGATATTCTCGGAAACCGACACCGCGTATTTGCCGTAATCCTGGAAGATCATGCCAAACATTGCGTACAGCTCGTTTACGTCGTATTCGCGGATATCGTGCCCGTCGAGCAGAATCGTGCCGGACGTCGGATCGTACAGGCGTGTCAGCAGCTTGATCAGCGTGGTCTTGCCCGCCCCGTTGTAGCCGACGATCACGACGGTTTCCCCGGCGTGAATGGTCACATTGATGTCCTCCAGCACGTCCCGCGGCGACCCGGGATAGCGGAAATACACATGCCGGAATTCAATCGTGTGGCCGACGTGACGCTCCACATGCCGAGGCTCGTCCAGGATCGGTACGATCCCCGGTTTTTCGTTGAGGAAGGAGATCAGATTCTCGATGAAAAGTGTCCCTTCATAGATCGAGGACGTTCCCATGATCAGCGACGTCACACCGGAAGAGATCGCTGTAATCGCGCCTGTATACAGGGAGAAATCACCGACAGGGAAGCTGCCGCGCCATACGCCGCGCGCGAGGAAAATATACAGCAGGCAGTAAACCGTGCTGGTCAGGAGCGCCGCGCCGAGGTTCGACAATGTCTCGCCGACGCGCAGCTTTTTCAGGCCGTCATAGTATTCCTGAAAGGCCTGCTGGTATTTGTCGATAAAATTATCCGTCAGGTTGAACATGCGGATCTCTTTGACCAGATCCTTATTGGTGACGGTACTCGCGTAATAGTCCATCTGCCGGCGGTTCCGGGAACGGCGGAACATATAGTCCACATTCTTCCGGCGGTATGTGAAGTTGATAATCGTTGTCGGAATCGATACGATCACGATCAGGATGGGCGCCCACCAGCTGACCGCGCACAATACGGCCACATAGCTGACGATGCTGATCAGCGTCGACAGAATCGTAAAAGTGGAACTCATGATCTGAATCGGCCGCGAACCCGCTTCCCGGTTCGCGTTCTCCATCCGCGCGTAGAAGTCCGCCTGGTCAAAACTGACCATGTCGACTTCCTTCGCTTTCTGCATGATCTTCATCTTGACATGATTGGAAAGCTGCTCGCCGGAAATCGACAGCACGAGGTTGTAAAGCCGCGAAATCGAGCTGTTCGTAAACATGTAGAAGAACTGCAGCGCGAGCAGCACGGAGATCATCGAGAACGCGAAAACTGTCCCGTTCTGTGACGCGGTATAGGCCTCCGCAAGGCGGTTCATAATCCGGGCCCCGATGAAAGAACCGATGACCGGCATGACACCGTTGAAAAAGGCCATCGCGATCATCCAGAAGAAGAGAGACTTCTTCGTCTCCCACACAAGCCGGAAAATGTACAGCAGCCGGCCCGCGAACTGCGTAACCAGCGTCTTCAGATACGCGGGAACTTCCCGGAGATTCTTTGGCTTCGGCACCCTGTACCGATCGTTAACCTTGTCGGCGACCCCTCTTGGCATAGGTTGATCCTCCTATTCTTCTCAGACAAAGATGTGCTGTTTCTTATCCGTACCAATCCCGAAATCTCATTTGATAATGCTTTCCTACATGTAATTCTTCCGAACGTCCGATTAATAAAACCGTCACCCTGCCATTTCGGAGAACCGTAACTTCCGAAATATAATTGATATTGATAATTGTATTTCGGGAGATGGGCTGAAGAATCGTGTTTTTTTCGTCTTCGATCCGTTTGCATAACTCTGCAAAAGAAAGGGATGCTCGTCGTGTTTTTTGTCCGTTTGCTAAGAATATATCATATTCTTGAAAAGAATGCACTTTAAAATACAGAATTTCTTCCAAATCAAAGGTTTGTCCTATTCCGCCGCCCCTTGCGGGCGGGAAAGTAAACTGTGTCGGACGGGAAACCAGCTTCTTTGAAGAAAAAACTTCCATCACAGCCCGCGCCAACTGATCCTCGATCAATGCTTTGGGAACAAACCCTGCCACATTGACTTTCAGTTGCAGCTGCCGTTGATAATGAGACAAATGACTCACCACGATGATTGGAATCGATGGATCCATTCTGTCAATCGCAAAGATGGCGCTCTTATTTCCAATTGTGAACTCCAGATCCAACAACACCAATTGTACAGAGTTCTGTCTGATATAAGAGAGTCCGCTTTCTAAAGACAGAAAAGAAATCAATTGATATTCTAAATAACATTTTAGCGGATGAAGAGCTGTCGCGACCCTATCAATATCTTTCTGCTCATCATCGATTTGAACAATTGTAATCATTTATTATCGTCCTTCTGCTGAAAATATCGTATCGTAAAAGAAATCGTGCTGTCATTCTCACTATATTTAGCTGAGAAAGCTATGTCATTATCTGACATTGTTTGCAGGACAGACGTCAGGCCAAGCCCTTTATGAACAGTCGGGTCTTTTGAACTGTATCCGGCGAGAAAATAATCATCGATATTGCCTGTATAATTCGCAACCGGATTGGTTATGGAAATGATATTTTCAGCAGAATCCGCTTTTAAATCAATTTGAAGAAACCGTTTTGAATCATCCGGTATCGTCATGTTATTCTCTATCGCGTTAGATATCAGGTTCTCCAAGGCGCTAACCAGCTGATAATCCTTAACAGGGAAAGCCGGCAGCAGATTGGTAGTTGAGAAGGAAAATGGGATTCTGTTTTCCTGGCAGCGCAGATAACATCCATAAATAACCGATCGGAATAAAATGCTGTCCACCGACAGGATCATATCCTGCAGTTCTGTAGATTTGTCAAGTTCTGCAACATAGGAATCAACCTCCTCCTGCAGCTGCCGGTCGTTGCTCGTCCGAATACGATCCTGTAAATAGTGAATGTGATGCTTATAATCGTGATTTTCGATTCTGATTTTCTCCAAATAGGAACGGATTGTTTGCAAACTGTTTTCATAAAGAATATTCTCTCTGTGTTCTTCCGAGCGAATATATCGAATATCTAAGATCATTCCAATGCCGAACAGGAATAAAAACAGTAATGATAGCGCTCCCGGAAGATAAGTCCAGATATTAAATAGACGCAAAACATAAATCTGTGCAAGAACACACCATACTAAAAAGAAGATCAGAAGAACAGAAAACCTTCTAAGAATGAAGGCCGCGATCTCAACATAGATGTTGTTCTTCCGGGAAAGCAAGTATAAAATGATGACTATCGTTATCATAATCAGATTTGTAATCGTGTCTCCAAAATATGTATTCATTAT
>CACZPA010000172.1 GCA_902782895.1 uncultured Eubacteriales bacterium | reverse complement strand
TACAATGCTGTCTTTTTCCGGATCACCGTATCCGGACGGGAACGGCGCATGCGCCTGGACAACAGGAATACCACGGGAGTCAGCTTTAGCGCGCACTGCATACGCACGTTCTTTCCAGCCTTCCTCTAACCAGATGCCCTCGCCCCTGATCATCTCAAAGAAAGACCAGTCGATCGCGTCATAACCCGCGTCCGCGAGGATATCGATGACTTCTTCCGGTGCATACAGCGTTCCAAGTATATCCGTCTGTGTACAGGTTTTCATAGTGTTTCTCCTTGTGTTACAGGTTAGCGGAATTAACGGACTATCTTGCCAGGATGCACGACCGCCTGCGGCGCACAGGTCTTGATATCAATGCCGGTCAGGCCGAATCCGCTGCCGCCGGAAGTCGCGAACGGGAAGATCTCTTTTCCCCTGAAATTATGGCTTTCCAGGAAAGTATAGATGATATGCGGTGCGACGCCCCACCAGATCGGGAAACCGATATAGATCTGATCATAGGGAGTGATGTCGATATTCTCCGCAAGCTCCGGACGGGATTTGCGGTCGCGCATCTCAATCGTGCTGCGGCTCTTCTTGTTGCGCCAGTCGAGATCCTCTTCGGAATACGGTACGGGCGGACGGATCTCAAAAAGATCCGCATCCATCTCTTTTGCCATTTTCTCCGCTGCTGCTTTAGTCACTCCGCTTGCGGAAAAATACGCGACAAGTATTTTGCTCATTGTAATGATCCTCCTTTATTTCGATCGAAACAGTTCCAGCTTGTTAACCGGATTATACCATAAACGGTTTCGAATTGACAGAGGGAAAACCGCTTTGCAGGGATTTAGTCTGCAGCAGACGCGGCATGCGGCAAGGTGGAACCGCCATAGGGCATCGCGAGCACAGAAGCATCCGGCCCGAGTTCCATAAAAGCATCCTGCAGGGCCGTCTGCGCGTCTTTATAAGGAATCAGAAAACAGGACCGCACCAGATCATCCGGCAGCTCAGATACAAGATAGACGGACGCGTGCTCCAGAACCATCGCGATGGCCGCAGCCTTATGTCCTCCCAGCTTAAAATCCGTCTTAACTCTGTTGATCAGATCCTGCGGAGCCTTCGCGTCGCGGATCCAGGCTTCAAATGTCTTTTCTCCCAGCCCCTCTTTACAGGAGCCGATCAGAATGACGACGCCGCCGTCCCGCACCGCGTGTTTCGCGTTATCCAGCGCTTTTTGCGTCTGGTACAGGTTCAGATCCTTCGGCGCGCCTCCCTGGCTGACCAGAACGATGTCCGCGCGCTTATCGATCTTCTTGCTGTAAAGCCTGTCGAGAAAAGCACAGCCTGCGCGGTGGGCTTTAACTACATCCCCCGCGACAGCATAGACAATATTCTTATGCTCATCCAATACAACATTCAGGATATAATCGATACCGAGTATCTGCCCGGCCTCTTCAATATCCTCCCGTATCGGGTTGCCCTCAAGCCTGCCGGCACAGGCCTCATCCCTCACCATCATCCGATGATTTGACTGAATCGCGGCTCGTGTGGAGACGCCTGGCATGACGGCTTTCGCACCTCCGGAATATCCCGCGAAATAATGATATTCAATATTGCCAAGACAGATCACGTGGTCTGCCTCCGCCACCGGCCGAAAGATATCCACGGGTGTACCGATGGACGTGCTTCCAAGATGCACACAGTTATCCGGGTCCGAATCGATACAGCGGATCTCGGAATAAGCCCGGTCTCCGGCCAGATGACGTTTCTCGTCTTCAGTCTGTCTGCGATGGCTGCCGAGCGCAAAAACAAGCGTGATATCTTCTCGATGGATGCCTGCCGCGTACAGTCGATCCAAAAGCGTCGGCAGGATCTGCCAGGATGGGCACGGCCTTGTGATATCGGACGTTACAATCGCAACGGTCTCACCCGGTGAGATCACCTTTTCCAGAAGCGGCGCACCGATCGGATTGTCAAGCGCTGCCTTTACCGCGTCTTCTCCGCGGAGTCCTGCCGGAATTGGATTCGCAAGCAAACTGCCTTTATAATTCGCGTCCGGTACATCGACCGTCTGTACACCGCTTCCAAAGCCGAATTCAAGCTTCATAATCTGTCCTTTCGTACCGCGAAACTGCTCATTCCTTCTCCGGATTGGAGATAATGAGCTGCCCGTCTTTATACTCCATCTTCAGTTTATTGCCGGAAACGCCCATGTCCTCCAGGACCTCTCGGGGGATCTGGATACGTCCTGCCCGGTCCAGAACGGTGAATTCTTCCTGCGTTTCGTCCTCCTGACGGATCAGATCGTCAGCGGCAAGGTTTCCGAGATTCTCCATCCGTTCACGGTAGCTTTGCTTCATGATCCGCTCACTGCTTGTTTTGCCGTCACGGATCGATACGACACGGTTCACTTTTTTCGCTAAAAGCCTGTCATGCGTTACGATGACGATCGTCAAGCCTTGTTCCTGATTCAGTTTCCGGAAGACCTGCAGGATAAAGCTGCCCGTTGCGACATCTACAGATCCGGTAGGCTCATCCGCGAGCAGAAGCTTCGGACGGTTCGCCAGAGCGATCGCAATCGCGATTCTCTGCTGCTCGCCTCCCGATAACTCCTTCAGCGTACGGTCTTTATACTTCGACATCCCGACGAGATCGAGCAGCTCAAGAGCCCTCTCATGCCGGTCCGGAGCGCCTTCGAAAATCATCGGAAGCTCGATGTTCTGCACAGCTGTCAGATACGGCAGCAGATTCCGCGCGTTATTCTGCCACACAAAACCAACCGTTTCCTGTTTATAAGAAACGAGTTCCTTTTCATTCATCTTAAAAAGGTCCTTGCCGTCCACCCATAAGTGTCCCATGGTCGGACGGTCCAGTCCGCCAATCATGTTCAGCAGGGTGGATTTACCGGAGCCACTGTTACCGATTACAGCCATCAGTTCGCCCCGCTCCACGGTCAGATCAAGGCCTGCAAGCGCCATAACCTCTATATCGGACGATTTATAGATCTTGACGAGATTCTCGGCGCGGATCATGGCGGTGGATTCTGCCGCCGGAACTGCCTCTGTCTGCATGTTTTCTATAGTTTCAGGACTGTTCTTCTGCTCCAATCATCTCACCTGCCTCTATCTCATAAACTGTATCTCCCAGCTCCATCAGGCCGGGATCATGTGTGGAAACAACGACGGTAACGCCTTCCTGCGCGATCAGATCCTTAAAGATCTTCATGACCATCAGACCGGTATTCGTATCAAGCTCCGCGGTCGGCTCGTCTGCGAAAATCACTTTCGGCTTATGGCAGATAGCCCTCGCGATCGCGACACGCTGCTGCTCGCCTCCGCTCATCTCCTCCGGCATATGGTCCATGCGGGACTGCAGTCCGACCATATGCAGACATTCCGCGGCCCGCTTCGCGTGATCGCCCTCGAAACCTGCAAGCCGCAGCGCGAATTCGACGTTTTCATAAGCGGTCATCATCGGTACAAGCGCGACAGACTGGAAGACAAAACCCATCTGAAAGCGGCGAAGCTGTTCCCGCTGTTCATCCGTCCAGGTACTGATGTCCTCGTCTTCATAGAGAATCGAACCGCTGGTCGGCTGATCCAGCGCGCCCAGAATGTTCAGCAGCGTTGTCTTACCGGAGCCGGATCGTCCGCGGAGGATCGTAAGCTCCCCTTTACGGATCTCCATATTGATGCCTTTCAGGGCCCAAAAGGTCTCTCCGTCCGGCATCTCAAATCCTTTACGGATATCTTTTAACGTAATAAATGCACTCATATCAGTCTTCTCCGAGTTTCAGTGCCTGTGAAATATGGATGCGGGAAATAATCATCCACAGGATCGCGAGGCATGCCGCGATCGTCAGCAGGATCAGAATGAACAGTCTTGCGATATCGCCGCCCGCTTGAGCGATCTGAAGCGGCAGCGGCTGATCATAGGACGCGTAAGAGATCATGATCAACGGTACGTACAGCTTCGCGGCCAGCAGGCCAACGCCGGTCCCGGCCAGCAGGGAAAGGCCGGTGATAAATACCTGTTCATTGATCAGCCCGGACAGAATTTCTTTAAGTGACATACCCATCGCCCGGAAAATACCGAACTGCAGGGATCTGGATTGAATGGAAAGGATCCAGTAGATCAGGAAGCCTACGATGCACAGCAGCAATATGACGATAAAGCTTACCGTCAGGCTTCCGCTCGTACCCTGGAAGACGGGATTGTTCCGGATCCGGATGATTTCATCAGACGCGTCACGGAAGCTCCTGACCGAAAGCGTACCGTCCGCCATGGCTTGATAGAACGCGTCTGTGTCCCCATCCGTACGGACCCATACCTGGTATGGCTGCACGCCGAAGGCCGTCTGTACCGCGGACAAATGCGCGACGACAAGATAACGCTCCGACTGCGCATACAGTCCGTCAGGGCCTTTTCTGTAGGCATATGGATTATAACCCGGCCAGTATTCAACGAAATCACTGATGATCCCGCGCTGCATCACGCCGGATTTACCACGGTATACGAGCACATCGCCGATCTCATAGCCGAAATTCGTCTGGAAATTGCGGGAGACGATGATATTCTGCGCGTCTGCCGCCATACGGTTCAGATAGTTGTACCAGTGCTCCGGAAGCAGCCCGTCCTGCATGTAGGCGGTCTCGCCGAATTCCCGGGTATGGATGCCCATCAGCTGCACCGAAGTCAGACTG
>CACZPA010000171.1 GCA_902782895.1 uncultured Eubacteriales bacterium | reverse complement strand
GCTGCCGCATTACGAGGTGCCGGAGGGCTATACTTCAGCCTCTTACTTGCGCGCGCTCTGCGAAAAAGGTCTGCAGGAGCTCTATCCAGAGGTTACGCCGACGCTCCAGGAACGCTATGAGTACGAGATCAGCGTTATCGAGAAGATGGGCTTCGTGGATTATTTCCTGATCGTATGGGATTATATCAATTATGCGAAATCCAAGGGCATCATCGTCGGCCCGGGGCGCGGATCGGCGGCGGGCAGTGTCGTCGCGTATGCGCTGCACATCACGGATATCGAGCCGATGCGCTACAGCCTTGTATTTGAGCGCTTCCTGAATGAAGAGCGCGTCAGCATGCCCGATATCGACGTGGATTTCTGCTACCGGAGAAGGCAGGAAGTCATCGATTATGTAACCGAGAAATACGGCGCGGACTGCGTATCGCAGATCATCACGTTCGGCACGATGGCCGCGAGACTCGTCATCCGCGACGTCGCAAGGGCGATGGATTTCCCGTACGCGGACTCCGACAAGATCGCCAAAATGATTCCGCAGGACCTGGGAATTACGATCGACAAGGCGCTGGAGGTCAATCCGGAGCTGTCTTCGCTGTATCATTCCGACGAAAAGGTCCGCAAGCTGATCGATACCTCCAGACGTCTCGAGGGCCTGCCGCGCCACACTTCTACACACGCGGCGGGTGTCGTGATTTCTGGAAAACCGATCACCGAATATGTGCCGCTCGCGACAAATGACGGCGCGCCGGTGACACAGTTCACGATGACGACGATCGAAGAGCTGGGCCTGCTGAAGATGGATTTTCTGGGGCTGCGGACGCTGACCGTTATCCGTGACTGCCTGGATCTGATCAAGCATAATTATGGCATCGATATGCGGCCGGAGCAGATTCCGATGGACGATCCGGCAGTCTATCAGATGATTTCGGAAGGCAAGACGATCGGTGTCTTCCAGCTCGAGAGCGCGGGCATGACGTCCTTCATGAAAGAGTTGCGGCCGGAGAACGCCGAAGATATCATCGCGGGTATCTCGCTGTACCGCCCGGGCCCGATGGATTTCATTCCAAAGTATGTGGAAGGCAAGCATCACGCGGATGCGATACAGTACGTCGTGCCGCAGCTGGAGCCGATCCTGCAGAGCACTTATGGGTGCATCGTTTACCAGGAGCAGGTCATGGAGATCGTGCGGACGCTCGCCGGGTACACAATGGGCCGCGCGGATCTTGTACGCCGCGCGATGTCCAAGAAGAAGGCCGACGTCATGGCCAAGGAGCGAGAGTATTTCATCTACGGCAACCCTGAGGAAAACGTCGAAGGATGTATCAAACGCGGGATCCCGGAAGCTGCCGCGAATCAGATCTTCGACGAGATGACGGACTTCGCCAAATACGCGTTCAACAAGGCGCACGCGACCTGTTATGCCGTCGTCGCTATTGAAACGGCCTGGCTGAAGGCGCATTATCCCGCGGAATTCATGGCGGCCCTGATGACGTCCGTCATCGACCATCCCGCGAAAGTCGCTTCCTATATCGCGGCGCTCAAGCCCATGGGCATCAGTCTGACATCACCCGATATCAATGAAGGGATGACCGGTTTCTCCGTCAGCGCGAAGAACCAGATCCGCTACGGACTGTCCTCGATCAAAGGGGTCGGACAGAACGTTGTGGACCATATCGTGCAGGAACGGCAGGAAAACGGGCCTTTCCGCAGCATGACCGATTTCTGCCGTCGCATGCAGAGTACGGAGCTGAACCGCAAAGTTCTGGAGAACCTTGTGAAAGCCGGTGCGTTCGATTCGTTGGGCGGTACGCGCAAGGATTATCTGGAGAATTGCTATACGATCCTCGGCGCGGCGCAGCAGTGGCATAAGAACAATCTGTCCGGGCAGATGGATCTGTTCGCGATGGACGATTCCGGCGAGGGCGGCGACTCCGCGGCGGAGGATCCGATCCAGCCTTCCGGTGAGTACGATGAGAAGATCCGTCTCGCGATGGAGAAAGAGGTCCTGGGCATCTATCTGACGGGACATCCGCTTCTGGAATACGAAGACACTTGGAGAAAGGTCATAACACGGACTTCGGCGGATTTCCAGTGGGACGAAGAGGAAGGCCGCTGCCCGGTATCGGACGGCGAGATCGCGACGGTCGGAGGTATTGTCGTGAAGGTGCAGCAAAAGATCACCAAGAAAAACGACATGATGGCCTTTGTGACGATTGAAGATCTCTACGGGCTGATAGAAATCCTGTTCTTCCCGAAGACGTATGAAGAGCAGCGGGAAAATCTCGTTGAGGACAGGATTCTGTTCGTTCGGGGTCGGGTCAGCGGAGAGGATAATGAGAACGCGAAGCTGATCGCTCTCGGAGCGGCCCCGCAGGGACAGGAGAGCAGCCTGAATGCCGGCGGGAAGGGCTATAACGGCGTTTACCACAAGATGTATTCCGATGTCGGACCGCGGATTTCGCCGCAGGCCGCGAGAATGCAGAGCGAATATTCGAGGATGCAGAGTGAATCTGCGCAAGCCTATGGCACGTCTGCAGGCGGCACCGCGCAGCCAGCCGGGGAGAACCGGCAGGCAGCGGACGGGCCGCGCGAGCTGTATCACAACCTGTGGCTGCGGTTCGCAAGCAATACGGACTGGCAGAGCCGGCAGGGTGAGATCCTGGAGCTCGTGAGCCGTTATCCCGGCCCGTGCAATCTGTATCTGTATCTGGAGAATGAGAAGCAGCGTCTCCTCGCTCCGCCAAGATACAAGGTTTCGCAAAGCCGCGAGCTGAACGCGCAGCTGTGCCGGATTCTGGGAGATAAATCCGTCGCCTGGACCAAATAAACGGCGGATTTGTATTACGGATTCTTTAAAAACCGAAAAATCTCTCGAAAAGTCTTGCAAAACGCCTTTTGATTCGTTATGATATATCTGCTGCCTATTTCTGGCAGCGGAAAGGACTTATAGAATATGGATACAAGTCTCAGTACAATTGGGGTTCTGACCAGCGGCGGGGATGCTCCTGGAATGAATGCCTGCATTCGTGCGGTGGTCCGCAGTGCTCTGAATAAGGGCATGCGTGTTATGGGAATTCATAAAGGTTATGCGGGCCTGATTAAGGGCGATGTTTCAGAGATGCACGCGAACAGTGTCGCGGACATTATTCATCGCGGTGGAACGATTTTATATACAGCAAGATGTCCGGAGTTTATGCAGACCGAGTACCAGGACCGCGCGGCAGAGATGTGCCGGATCTTCGGTATCGACGGACTTGTTGTGATCGGCGGAGACGGAACTTTCCGCGGCGCGGAGAGGCTTTCGGACCGCGGCATCAATGTCATCGGCGTTCCGGGCACGATCGACGCGGACGTTTCCTGCTCTGAGTATACGATCGGATTCGATTCGGCGGTCAATGTTGTTGTAGAAGCGATCTCGAGACTTCGGGACACTTCCGCTTCGCATGAGCGCTGCTCTGTCGTTGAGGTCATGGGCCGCAACTGCGGAGAGATCGCGCTTTGGTCCGGCATCGCGACCGGCGCCGACGCGATCATGATCCCCGAGGATAAGGATTCGCAGAGCTTTGATCAGATTATCCGCGTCATTATGGAGAACCGCGCGCGCGGCAAGAACCATAATATCGTTATCGTTGCCGAGGGTGTCGGCAATTCACAGGAACTGACCAAGAGAGTGCATGAAGTGACGGGAATCGATTCCCGCTGCACGATTCTGGGACATATTCAGCGCGGAGGCAGCCCGACAGCGCTGGATATCAAGCATGCTTCCATGATGGGCTATCTGGCCGTGGAAGCGCTGGCCAAGGGAGAGACCAACCGCGTAATCGCCGTTCAGAAGGGCGCTTATGTCGATATCGATATCGATGAGGGATTGGCGATGAAGAAGACGCCGTCCATGGATATCTGGAAGGCGAATCTGCAGATCTCTACCTATTAATATCTGCACTCCGGCCTGATGGCGGGAAGGCAGGACCTGGCACGGACAGACCGGCCGGGAGACTGAAGAGATGCATTAAAATGAACCTGAAAAAATGGGAACTTGTGATACCGGCCGTTTCGGCAGGTATCCTTTGTTTACTGATTTATCTGTATTTTTCCATCTTTCCGTGCGGGAGCCTGACGAACGCATGGGCGGACGCGCATCAGCAGACGGTGCCGATCCTGATCGATCTGAAAGAGATCCTGACGGGCCGGCAGTCTGTTTTTATGAATATGGAAAACGCCGGCGGCATGGATATGTGGTCGGTGATTTTGTTTTTCGCGTCAAGCCCGCTGCACCTGCTCTCGATTTTTGTCCCGAAGGAGAACATGCTGGAATTCTACGAGCTGCTGATTCTCGCCAAGATCATTCTTGCCGCTCTGACGTCCTACCTGTTTTTCAAAAAGCGGAATCCGTCCCTGCCGATCCTTCTGCTGAACGTGCTTTCATGCATGTACGCTTTCTCCGGCTTTACGATGCTCTTCTATCAGAATGTCGTCTGGCTGGATATGGCGTATCTTTTCCCGCTGCTGATGCTCGGCCTAGACCGCCTGTTTGAAAAGAACCGTCCCGGTCTGTACATCGCGGTACTGGTGGTGGAGCTTTTCGTCAATTATTATCTCAGCTACATGGTGGTCGTGTTCCTGCTGCTGTACAGCGGATTCTGGCTTATCGCTGTATGTCCGGCCGAGGAGCGCGGGCAGCGCAGCATAGCGTTTATCAAGGCGAGCCTTGCGGCAGCGCTTCTGACAGCTGTGATCTGGCTCCCCTGTCTGATCGCGGTCAGAGAATCCGCGCGCGGGACAAGTTTGCTGACCAATATCAGGGGAAGCAAGCTCAAGACGAACTGGTATACAACGATTCCTTTCCTGTATTGTACAGGGATTTTCCTGCCGGCGCTCTTCTGCTTCCCCTATAAGAAGCTGTCGAAACAGCCGCGGTCCCGTGTAAATCTGTATATGACCATCCTGCTGATCATTCCGATCTTTCTGGATCCGATCAACCGGATGTGGCATACCGGCGATTATCAGTGCTTCCCGGTGCGTTACGGATATATGACGACGCTGTTTATGCTGATGCTGATCGCGGAAACATTCGAAGCTCTGAGCGCAGAACCGGCGCGGAAGCCGGCGGAGGGGACGGATGCGGATGAAGAATACCGTCTGCACGTCCGGCAGAATCTGATCGCGTCGATTTTCTGCATGGCTGTGATCATTCTGCTTGCTGCGTTTCTGGTATATTGGCAGCAGGATCAGCGGGACGTTATGAACGATTATACGTCATCGCTGTGGGGGTCGCAAGAATCGCTGATCGCGCTGACCGTTTCTTTCGCGGTTACAGCCTGTGCTTATGCGATATGTCTGATTTTCCGCAAAGCGCGATGGTTCGATACCTATTCCTTTGGAGTCGTGATCGCGACAGTCATGGTGCTCGAGATCTTCTTCCAGGGCGGAGTCTACATGGGCTTCCCGGCGTCGGATCAGAGCGGCTATAAGACGGTACTCGATCTGGACGGAAGAATCGAGGATGCGGGATTCTACCGCGTCAAAACACGGAACCGGGAGATCGAGGCAAACTGGACCGGCGCCACGGGGATGCCGTCTTTCGCGCATTACACGTCGCTGACCAATCAGGAAACACTTTTCGCCTTGAAGAAGCTTGGTTATTCTTCCTACTGGATGCAGTCCGATTCACAGGGAGGGACGGATTTTACCGACGCATTGATGGGAATCCGCTATACGATCGCCTATAATACACGGCTGAAGGACGGTGAAGAGCCACTGTACAGCAACCGCAGCTATTCCGTGCTCCGGACAGAATATGTTTTTCCGGACGCGATCGTGACGGACGCGAGACCGGATCAGATCATCGCGACGCCCTCCGGAAACCGGATGCAGGCGCAGGATACGCTGTACAAGCAGCTTTTTGACGGAAAAGGAGATCTGTTTACACGGTACAGCATGACGCAGACGCAGAATCTTGCGGTGGGAGAAGACAGTATTTCACTGACAGGGGACAATACCGTCGGAGAGATTGTCTACGATATCTATATCGAGGGGAAGCAGACGCTGTATTTTGACTGCTTTGAGGGACGGTATAATACCCGGATCAATGCGCCGGCCAATAAATCCTGCATGATCATGGTAAACGGCAAGGTCATCGTGAACCAGTATCCGCTGCAGAAGCTGAACGGTATCCTCGATCTTGGCACTTATGAGAACGAGGCCCTGCATGTGGAAATCAAGATCAGCAAAAATCTGACACATCTGCAGTCCTTTGAGCTGTTCAGCCTTGCGGAGGAGACGATGAAGAACCTGGAAGCAAGCGTAAAAGGGACGGATATCGTCATTAAAGGCAGTACGGTCACCGCGGATTATACAACAAACGGCAGCAGGGAAACCCTGCTGATCCCGATTCCCTATCATGAAGGCTATACAGCACAGGTCAATGGGAAGAAAGCGATCCTGTATACGGCGCTGAGCGGCTTCATGTGTCTGGAGCTTGGGAAGGGCGAGAATCACGTGGTTATCCGCTATGAGACGCCTGGCCTGCGGACCGGTCTGATGATCAGCATGATCGGAGTTGTCCTGCTTGTCTTGACAGGTGTATTGCGGCAGATCTTGCGGAAGAAAAAGGCACAGCAAGCCGCTGAGGGTAAGAAATTGCTTCAGACCAGACCGGCCGGATGGGACCGTGCGGCCGCGATACTGCCGTATCTGTGGCTTGCGGCTATCCTGCTTGCCATTTACATTCTGCCGATGTGGATCAATCTGGCAGTGAAATAATCGGCGCGGCTACGCCGGGAAGGAAGTCTGACATGCGCAGTATTCATGTTGATGTCGCGGTGGAACCGCTGAGTTATGAGGTATATGCCGGGTCCGGGCTTTTCGGGCAGATCGCGGAAGATCTGGTGCGCCGTCCGCTGGGCGCGCGTGCCGCTTTGATAACGGACAGTCATGTCGGACCGCTTTATGCGGACAGATTGGCGGATGCATTGCGGGTAAAGGGGATTCCAGTGCAGATCTTTATGTTTCCGGAAGGAGAGGCCAGCAAGAACCGCGATCAGAAAGAAGAGCTGGAGAACGCGATGATGGAAGCCGGCTATGGGCGCGACTCCTACGTGCTTGCGCTGGGAGGCGGGGTGACCGGAGATCTGGCCGGTTTTACCGCGGCGACGTATATGAGAGGCGTTCCGGTTGTGCAGATTCCGACGACAACGCTTGCGATGGCGGATTCTGCGATCGGCAGCAAAACCGCTGTGGACGTACCGTACGGCAAAAACCTGATCGGTGCTTTTCACAGTCCGGTGGCAGTCTATATGGATATGCAGACGCTGGCGACACTGGATGAGCGGAACTATTACGCGGGACTCGTGGAGCTGATCAAGCATAGCTTTATCCGGAATCCGGAGCTCGCGGAGTTCCTGCGGGCGCGGCAGGAGATCGTTACGGCAAGACGGGGCGACGCCGAATACCTGCAAACGATGGAAGAGCTTTTCCTGGAAAACAGCAAGGTCAAAAACGCGGTCGTCAGCGAAGACCAGATGGAGCGCGGGATCCGCGGCATTCTGAATTACGGCCATACGCTGGGACATGCGGTGGAGCTGCTCAGCGGATATAAGATGATTCACGGCGAATGCGTGGCGGTCGGAATCGCGTACGCGGCATATCTGTCCTGGCGTCTGGGATACGGGACAGAAGAGTATGCCAGGGAGCAGGTCGCACTGCTGCGGCAGTACCGGCAGGACTGCAGGATACCGGAAGAGATCCGGACAGAGGATATCCTGGAGGTCATGAAGCGTGACAAGAAGGTCCGCCAGGGACGGATTGCGTTCGTTCTGCTCTCGGGACCGGGGCAGATCGTGACTTCCGCAGACGGAGCCTGTACAGTGCAGGTTCCGGAGGCGACACTTCTTGAAACTGTCCGGGATTTCCGCAAAATTTAATAAAGTTTATTTTGGCCGGATCCATTGATTTTTTGGCGGCAGGTGTTATACTGAACGCACTGGAAAACTGGTCCGGACCATTTTTTTCAGACAAAACAAATTAAAAAAATGCTTGCTATTCACCCGGATCTATTGTATAATAGATAATCGAGCGATTATTTATCCTTGCTCTTGCGTATGTGAGGGCCATAGTCCAGAAGGAGGTGCAGAAGATGAACAAATACGAAGTCGCACTAGTAGTTTCTCCTGTTTTGACAGAGGAAGAGAAGACTGCAGTTGTAGAGAATGTCAAGAGCTACATCGAGCGCAGAGGCGGCACCGTTACCAATGTTGATGACTGGGGCAAGCGTCGTCTTGCTTATGAGATCAACAAACAGACGGAAGGCACGTACTGCTTTATTTATGTTGATGCAGAGCCCACGATGAGCGTTGCTCTTGAGCAGGACCTGCGCATTATGGAAAATCTTCTTCGTTACTTGATTATCAGAATCGACGAGTGATGGCATAAGCCAAGGAGGATATTCCATGAATAAGGTTATTTTAATGGGTCGCTTGACCAGAGATCCCGAAGTTCGAATCGCTCAGGATGGGACTCAGGTTGTCCATTACACGCTTGCGGTAGACCGTTCTTACAGAGCACAGGACGGATCGACGACAACGGATTTTATCGATATCACGGCATTCCAGAGACGCGGAGATTTCGCGAGAAATTATTTCCGTAAGGGAATGCGGGTCCTGGTTACCGGATCTCTCCATATTAACAGCTATGTTGACAAGAGGACCGGTGAGAAGAGACGCGGATACGAGGTTGTCGCGGACGATCAGGAATTCTGTGAGAGCAAGAGCGCTTCCGCCGGCCGGGAACAGGCGGGCGGCAACTATAACGGCGGCTACAGCGGCGGTTATAACACAGATAATTCTTATAACAGGTCGGCCGATTTTGCTCCGGCTTCGCCTAACGGCAGCTATGCGGGCAACGGCGGATACGGCGGAGGTTACGGGAATCAGAATACGCAGGGCGGATTTGTTCCGGCTCCTGACGCGATGCCTGATTACGCGGCACCCGACGCCGGTCAGTCACAGGGCATGGATGCGGGAGCGCAGTCCGCTCCGGAAGGATTCACGCCTGTTGACACTACATTGCAGGGAGATAAGGACCTTCCGTTCTGACGCAGGTCGGAAGGGACGGGATCCTGCCCATATATCGAACAGGAGGTAATGAGATGGTTCCTCAGAAGAAGAGGCCTATGATTCATCGCAGAAAGCGCGTTTGCGAATTCTGCGCTGGCAAAGGGGAAACCCTTGATTATAAGGATGTTGCAAAGCTGAAGAAGTTCGTTTCCGAGCGCGGAAAGATTCTGCCGCGCCGCATTACCGGCAGCTGCGCAAAGCATCAGAGAATGCTGACTGTCGCGGTAAAGCGCGCCAGACATCTGGCTTTGATGCCTTACATCGACGACTAATGAAAAGAGGGGCGCTCACCGTTTTTATGAACGGAAAGCGCCTTTTTTCATCAGATGTCGGATCCGGTTTTACATTAGATATTATATCAGACAGAATTTCAGGACAGAACAGATATGAAATCGATTCAGACGGTGACAAGTGCCTCTAATCCCAGAATTCGGCTGCTCAAGAGTCTGCAGACCGTTAAGGGACGCCGGGAGAGCGGACTTTTTCCGGCAGAGGGGCTGCGGCTGACGTCGGAGATCCGGACGCCGTGGGAGGCGGAGACGGTCGTGCTTTCCGATTCTTTTTGGGAAGAGTACCGGGAGCGGCTGCCGCAGATCGTGACCGATGCGCTTGCGCAGGGCAAGGATGTTTTGCAGGTGCCGGACACTTTATTTCAGACGATTTGCGAGACGCAGCATCCGCAAGGGATTCTGGCAGCGGTACGCAGACCGGAGTTCCGGCCGGAGAACATCGCGAGGGGAGAGAGACCTTTCCTGATCGCGCTGGAGAATGTCCAGGACCCCGGGAACGCGGGGACGATTCTGCGGACGGCGGACGCGGCCGGCGCGGACGGTGTGCTGCTTTCCAAGGGATGCGTGGATATCTATTCCCCAAAGGCTGTACGCGCATCGATGGGGTCGGTCTTTCACATACCGGCTGCTTATACGGATGATTTCCCGGGGACGCTGCGCAGACTGCAGGCGGACGGGATACGTGTGTTCGCGGCTTATCTGGACGGTTCACGCAGCCTTTACGACGCCGATCTGTCCGGCGGCAGTGTGATTCTGATCGGGAATGAAGGCAACGGATTATCTGCCGGTGTTGCCGCTTTGGCGGATGAGAGAATCCGCATTCCGCAGCCGGGCAGGGCCGAATCGCTGAATGCCTCGGCAGCTGCTGCCGTGATTATATACGAGGCGCTGAGACAGCGCCTGGGAGGAGAAGCTCATGCATATTAAACTGTTTTCGATCGGACCGGTCAGCTTCTACAGCTACGGTCTGATGATCGCGATCGGAATCATCGTGGCGGTCTGGGTAGCCAGCATCCGTGCAAAGAACCGCGGACTGGATTCGGATCATATGTTCAATATCGCGCTTGTCGGCATCATTGCCGGTGTCATCGGCGCAAAGCTGATGTATTACATCGTTGAGCTGCCGGCGATCATCAAGGATCCGTCGATCCTGCTGGATATTTCCAACGGATTCGTACTGTATGGCGGCGTTATCGTCGGTATTCTCGCGGCATATGTATATTGCCGGATTAAGAAGATCCATTTCCTGTCTTACATGGATGTCGCGGTGGCTTCCATCCCGCTGGGACAGGCCTTTGGACGGATCGGATGCTTCCTTGCGGGATGCTGCTATGGTAAAGAGTCCCATGCGTGGTTTGCTGTGACTTTCCCGGAGACGGGACTTGCGCCTGCCGGTGTCAGCCTGATTCCGACACAGCTGCTCTCGAGCCTGGGTGATTTTGTGCTTGCCGGTTTCCTGCTCTGGTATTCCAGAAAAGGCAAGAAACGTGAAGAAGGCATGCCGATCATTCTGTATATGATCCTGTATTCCGTGGGGAGATTCTTCCTGGAATTCCTGCGCAACGACCCGCGCGGCAGCGTCGGGCCTTTCTCCACGTCGCAGTTTATCGCGATTTTCGTCCTGATCTTCGCCATTGGCTGGCTGATCATCATGTATAAAGAAAAGAAAGCAAACGCGATCGTGGAGATCGAGGCGCGTGTAAACGCGGAGATGGATCAGAAGGAACAGGTTAAAGACGAGCAGGAGAAGGATCTGTCCGCGCTCGGCAGCGCGTTCCTCGCACAGGACGAGAAGCTGGGTGAGGCAGCGGACGAACAGTCAGAAGAACAGCCTGAAGAAGTCGTGGAAGCGGTAGAAGCCGTAGAATCTGCGGAATCAGCTGAAACCCCGGAAACAGAAGAACGGAAGTGAAATAACGACCGCACGTAGCGAAGGAGAGTATTTCCATGAGACTGCAGGCCTATGAAGGGGACGAACCGTTCGTATTTATAAGTTATGCGCATAAAGATACGGAAACGGTCATGCGTGTTCTGACAGAGCTCGACCGCAGAGGCTATCGCATCTGGTATGACGACGGGATCGCTCCGGGCAGTGAATGGCCGGAGAATATCGCCGAGCATCTGACAAAGAGCGCGATGGTTCTTGCTTTTATTTCGCAGAATTCCATAGACTCGCCGAATTGCCGCAGAGAGGTCACTTTTGCCCTTTCCAAGAGGAAGCCTTTTCTGTCTGTTGTTCTGGAGAGAGCGGAGATGTCTCCGGGAATGGAGCTGCAGCTGTCCGCGCAGCAGAGCGTCATCCGGATCAATTATGAGGACGAGACATCTTTTATCAACAAAATCTGCTCCTGCCCGGATATAAAACCCTGTCAGAAGCCGGCGCCGGAATCCGCGCCTGTATCAGCATCAGCGCCAGCACCTGCGTCAGAGCCAACATCAGCGTCTGCACCAACAGAAGAGAAGCCGGTCATGCAGCCGGCCTCCCAGCCTCAAACAAATGCGGCCTCGGCACAGTCCGTTCCTGCAGAACAGGCAAAACCCAGGAAAGAAAAACCCGCGAAAGCAAAACCCGGGAAAACAACGACAGAACGCGGCGAGAAGCCTTCGGACAACACATCAAAGAAAAAAGGCGGTCTCCGTATCGGGTTGATCGTGCTGGGTGTTATTCTGGCGCTCCTGGTCATCCGCGTGGTTTCCTGCCTGCATCCCAAGAAGACGCCGCAGACAGCGATTACGGATTCGGTTAGCGTCAGCGAGACAAGTTCCTACGTTAAACTGGAAGAAGAGACCATTACTCAAGACGTGGTTTCCAATCTGAAAGGCCTGGAAAGGCTTATCTCACTGGATCTGGTGAAGTGTACGATAGAAGACAGCGCCCTGTCGGGTCTGGCCGGGCTGCCGCTGACGACACTTAAACTCACCGATGTTTCCGGCATTTCGGATTATTCTTTTATCAACGATTTTGAAAGTCTGAAAGAACTCACTTTGATCCGATGCGGTGTTACCGACAAGAATATCTCGCTCGCGTCCAATGACAAGCTTACGCTCGTCAATCTGACAGGAAATGCGGAATTCACGGATCTGAACCTTTTGAATTGCGCGGTATTGAAGACAATCAATATCTCGGAGACAGGCGTTACGGATCTTTCTCCGCTGGCAGGCGCGAATAAGCTGACTGTGCTCTACGCATCCGATACAAAAGTGACGGATGTCTCACCGCTTGCGTCACTGACCGGGTTGAATACTCTTGTCATGAACAGGACCGGAGTCAAGACGATCGATGTGGAATTCCAGTCTTTACGGCTGCAGGTCCTGCAGCTTGCCGATTGCGGGATTACGAGCATGAGCGGATTTGAGAATCTGACAGTGCTCAGCGATGTCGATCTGTCCGGCAATCAGCTGGCGGATATTTCCTGGCTGTATAAGAGCGCAGAGACGCTGCAAACGGTCCGCCTGGCGGGGAATCCGCTGACAGACAGACTGCAGCAGCTTTCGGAGTGTAAACTGATTCAGGTCCTGGACATTTCCGGCATTCCGGTTCATACGCTCTGGTTTGCGGAGGAGATGACGGACCTTACCGAGATCTATGCCAAGAACTGCCTGCTTACGTCCATCGAGCAGCTGAGCGGCAAAACCAAGCTTAAAATCGCAGATCTGTCAGACAATCAGCTGACGGATTTCAACGCGCTTTCGCAGTTTGACAGCATAAACGGCAAGCTCGATCTGAGCAATAATGAGATTACAGCGCTGAGCCCGATTGTGAGTGTCAACAAAATCAATCTGATCGGCAATGATATCAGTTACGCGCAGATTCCGGAGACATTTAAGGCATTGCATATGTATTGTGAATACAATACGGATCTGCCGGGATCCGGGCTTGCGGACAGGATTCTGGCAAGACTTGGCGTCGTGAACGTTCCGGCGGATAAACAGGTCGAGCTTGAGAATGCAAGCCTTCGGATCCATGTGATGACGGAAGATGAAGTGCAGGAGGCTATGCAGTAAGCATATCTGACGGCTCGGTTCAGAAGAAGCCGTTACCTTATCGTACGGACAGGAGATCATTATGGAAATCAACTATATCACCGTAACACTGATCGCTGCAGCTGTTGTCATTGCCGCGATCGTGTTCATGACCAGAAAACCGCGTGGTTTCTCCAAGCTGGCGACCATCGCGGCGACGATCACTTCGATCGGAGGCATCCTGCTGTATGGATATGCCTTCTCACACCTGATGACTAATCCGCTGCTTGCCGTTATCAGGACCGTTTATGCGGTGATAGGCGTTTTTGTAGGCAAAGATGAGCTGGCCGTGATCTCGTCGGTCCACCCCTTTGAACAGATGGGATGGCAGATCGTTCATTGGCTGATCCAGCTGCTGGGCCTCTTCGCGACGGCAAGTGCTGCGATTTCCGTATTCGGACGCAGTACTTTGACACGGCTGAAGATGTTCCTGATGAAAAACCGTGAGCTGGATATTGTTTATGGGACAGGAGAGGACGCACTTGCGTTCGGATACCATCTGCTGGACAGGAACAGCCGCAGAATGGTCCTTTTTGTAGGCGGTAACGCTGCGAAGACCGTTGAAAGATATGACTGCGTGCATCGCTCTGACACAGCAGCGATGAATGTCTCATCCGGCTTCCTGAAGAGGATCGGTGTGCAGCCCGGTACCAAAAAAGTGAATCTGTACGCATTGGATCCGGATCCGATGAAGAATCTCAGCTATGCCAGAAAGATACAAAAGGCTTTGGAGAAGGATCAGATCCTCAAATCACAGGCTTCTTTGGTGTGCCTTGCTTATGAACCGGATTACGGCGGACTGTTCGAAACGGACAGTCCCTATGGGTACGGAAGTCTCCATATCTTCGATATTCCGTCCATGAACGCCAGACTGTTGTTGCAGGCTTTTCCGCCGTATAAATACGTTTCCTTTGACGAAAAGGGCCTTGCGAAGAACGATTTTCGCGTTATGATCGTCGGATTCGGAGAGACCGGGCAGGCGGCCCTGACCAATCTTGTAGCTAACGGACAATTTGAGGGCGGACATTTTCATGCCGCCGTTTTCGCGCCGGATTGCGAGTGCGCGAGCGGACCCTTCCGGGAAGCGCACAGAGAGATGTTTGAACAGTATGATATTGAAATGCACGCAGCAGACGGGCGGTCGGCGGAGGCTTCGGCCTATCTGAGACAGCACGGCAAAGACCTGCAGCAGATTATCGTTTCAACCGGAGACGCGGTTCTGAACAGGGAGATTCTGCAGACCTATGATTATCTGTTCGTGCATGAGGATTATAGCCCGGATATGCTGATTCTGCACAGAGGCCAGCTTTCGTACTGGAAGGGCGAGAACGAGTCGATGGAAGTCAGCAATATCTATAAAGAAGAGATTCTGTCTAACGACAGTCTGGACCGGACGGCTAAGATCATCAACCATTCGTATTGCCGCAACGACAAGACGCCGGATGAGAACTGGGCGGAGTGTCCCGGGTTTTCCCGCATGTCCAGCCGTGCCAGCGCTGACTTTATGGAAGCCTATCTTAAAATCGCCGGCAGATCCTTTGACGATGTTAAGGACGGAAACTGGGAGCTGGAGCCGGAGCTTCTGGAAAACATGGCAAAAACCGAGCACCTGCGCTGGTGCGCTTTCCAATGGGCCAACGGGTATTCCAAAATGCCGGATGAGGTATGGCAATCCCGTGCAGAGCAGTACCGTAAAGAGACGGAAGCCGGTGTACAGAGCAGGATCCGCATTACAAAAGACGATCAGCATGGTCTGCATGGGTGTCTGATTCCCTGGGAGGAGCTGGATGAACTCAGTGAACGGGAGAGCCGCGCAACAGGCAGCGAAGTCGATTATAAACAGCGCGACAGAGACAATATCCTTGCCGTACCGGAGCTTGTCAAAGCACTGGATAAAGCCGGATATAAGCCACAGTAATACATAAGCATAAAAAAACGGCATGCCCTGCGGAGATTGCAGAACATGCCGTTTTTGTTATGCTTTGAATGCGCCGAAACCTGCTTCGGTCAATCAAAAGGCCGCCGATCAGACGATCGTTGAACCTCGGGGCCGCTTATCAGACCTCGGGGATCTCGACAGTGACTTCGTGGCCGGCTCTCTCGGAGCGGAAGATCGCGTCGATGATCGCCTGGTTGATGATGATTTCGGAAGTCGAAACCGGAGCCGGACGATTGTTGATCACACAGTCCACGGTGTCGCGCAGCTTTTCATCGAAGCAGCTCTCAAAAGGATTCTTCAGCAGAGGAATCTCTGTGATGACCTGCTCACCGGCGATCTCATGATACAGCAGCATCGGTCCGCCGGTCGTTCCGTTCCAGTCACGTGTAGCCGGAATGCGCAGACCGCCTTCGGTACCGAGAATAATCGTATCTCCCGGGCTGTCGATATTCATCGCCCACGCGATACGGAAGTCAAGGACGATTCCGCCCTCCAGACGGATAAACGCGGCGGCGAAATCATCTACATTGAAAACGTCCGCGTATTCGGGATGTGTCGGATAGTTGTCCGGACGCTTGCCGAAATAATCGGACTTGAAGCCCGTAACGGTCAGCGGCTTGGGATAACCGATCGCGTTGAGGACCATATCGAGGCTGTAGCAGCCGATGTCGCCCATCGCGCCGATACCGGCCGTCTCATCCTGAATGAAAGAAGTTCCGTACGGGGTCGGGATACCGCGACGGCGGCCGCCGCCGGTCTGGATGTAGTAAACCTTGCCCAGAACACCGGACTGAACGATCTTCTTGATCTCTTTCATGTTGAGATCATAACGCGGCTGGAAACCGATCGTAAGCAGCTTCCCGCTTCTCTTCTCGGCTTTGCGCATCTCAACGGCCTCATCAAGCGTTACGCACATCGGCTTTTCGCACAGAACATTGATTCCGGCGTCCAGCGCGTGAATCGTACAGGACGCGTGTGCGCGGTTGTAGGTGCAGACGCTGACGAGGTCGAGCTTTTCAGCGGCGATCATCGCCTCGTCGTTGGGGTAGAAATTGACACCGGACGTAATGCCGCATTTCTTGAAAAGCGCTTCCGCCTTGCCGGGAATCAGGTCGCAGGCAGCGACGATTTCCACATTGGGCAGCTTCTTGTAGCCAAGAATGTGTGCCTCTGCGATCCATCCGCAGCCAATGATGCCGACCCGCAGCTTGGGGCCTGCCGTAACGGCTTGTTCGGAATGGTCATCCGACTCAAAACGATCCAGAATATCAGCCATAATACTAAATCCTCCTATAAATATGTATTTATGAATTACTGATCAATAACCAAGGGAAGCAAGATATCTGCGGCTCTCGCGGACAGATTCTTCGCTGGTCATACCGGACGGCGCGCTGTCGAGCTCGACGATCAGCCACTTGGCGCCGGCTTCTACAGATGCTTTCGCGACAGCATCGACGGGAACGAGTCCCTGGCCGAGTGTCCGGAATTCAAAATTGGAACGGTCGCGCTTCGCCTGGGGGGCCTGTCCGATCAGATCATAGGCGGGATCTGCCTTCTCACCGGTCGCGTAATAGTCCTTCAGGTGGACGATGGGGCAGCGGCCCGCGTATTTGTGAAGATATTTAACAGGATCTTCGCCCGCAAAATGCACCCAGCAGGTGTCGAATTCCGTCTGCAGCAGATCGGCCGGGATGGTCGTGTACAGACGGTCCAGAGCATATTCTCCGTCCAGCTTCTCAAACTCGAAATCGTGATTGTGATACATTAAGGTCAGACCCTGTTTCCTGCATTCCTCTGCGATCTGACGGATCTGCTCCAAGGTCTCGTCCCATTTCTCATGGCCGGGACGTCTTGGCTCGTCAAGCCACGGAATCGCGGCATACAGACAGCCGATCGCCTTATACGCGTCAACCGTTCCGGGAATATCCCCCAGAAATTCATTGATGCTGATATGCGCGGAAACCGGCTTCAGATCGTATTTTGCAAGCAGTTCTTTAACTTCTTCCGGGCTATGGCCGTACAGTCCGGCAAATTCGATGCCGGCATATCCCATTTCATGAATCTTCTTCAGTGTTCCTTCAAGATCCGCCGTAGCCTGCTCCCTGAGAGAGTATAACTGCAGTCCGACTGGCAGCATATAAAGACCTCCTTTAGTTTTAATGGTTCGGTATAACTGTCGCTATTTTATCATATTCTTTCGACCGATTCAAGGAATCCGAAAGAAAAGAAAATTATTTTTGAATTTCAAAATGTTACAAATTAGTTAAGAAATTACCAAAAGTATTAAAAATGTATTGACAACGATGAAATGAGAAGATATAATATCCGACGTATCTTACAGAAAAAGGAGCAGGATGGTTATTTTGAAGAGAAAGCTTTTTTCCGTGGTTCTCGTGGTCTGTCTGATCATGGGCCTGATACCGAATCTCAAAGCGCAGGCTTCGACGGTGTACAGTCCGCGTTTGTCCGCGCCGGGATATGACAATGGGTATTATTACAGCAATAAGAATCCTTACTATGAAAGCGGCTATGGAATGCCGAACTGTACCGCGTATGCTTACGGCCGGGTATATGAGTATCTCGGTTCCCGGCCGAAGCTGAGTCTTCAGGGCGCCGGCTACTGGTGGTCCGATAATCTGAACAATGGCTGGTATTCCTACGGCAGCACGCCGAAGCTTGGCGCCGTCGCCTGCTGGGATCAGTGGAGCGTTTCCTACGGACATGTTGCGGTAGTTGAGCAGATCAACGGGGACGGAACGATCGTGATTTCCGAGTCCTCCTGGAGCGGAGTACGTTTCCGCACCGCGACGATCAACGCGGACGGCTCCGGCTATTATGGGAATCTGAGATTCCGGGGATTTATCTATCCGCTTTCGGACGCGGTTTCCGCAGACGAAGCTGCCGCCGCAGAGACTGCTGAGGAGCCCAAGGCCGAAGAAGCCAAGGCAGAAGAGTCCAAAACCGAGGAGCCAAAGGCCGAAGAGTCCAAGGCAACCCTAAAGAGCGTCGATGAGATCGCTCAGGAAGTTCTGGACGGTAAATGGAGCGCGAATGAGGAGCGCAGAGTCATGCTGACAGCAGCCGGTTATGACTACGATACCGTACAGAGCAGAGTCAATGAGCTGGTCAAGGCCCGTGACGAAGCTGCTGCCAAGGCTGCGGAAGAAGCGGCGAAGGCCAAGAAGGCAGAAGAGGCCAAGGCTGCAGAGGATGCCAAGAAAGCAGAAGAGGCCAAGGTTGCAGAGGATGCCAAGAAGGCAGAAGAGCCCAAGACAGAAACATCTTCTTCCGTGGTTGCGGTGCCTGTACTGGATATCAGCACAGTTTCCGATGTCAGATACGGCAATGTCAATAATTCCGTTAAACTGCTGCAGGGATACCTGAATCAGTTCGGATACTGGTGCGGCCCGGCTGACGGGTATTTTGGCTCTCAGACCTATTCGGCGGTTGTGTCCTTCCAGAAGGCGAACGGACTGGTTGTTGACGGTTATTGCGGAAGAAAGACCTGGGGCGCTATTGCGACGCGTGTGAACGGCGGATCCACAACCTCAGCGCCCGCAACAACTGCAACTTCAGCGCCTGCAGCATCCACAGCCGGTACGACAACCACGACTACAACCGCGGCGCCGGCACAGACGCAGGGAAGCTTCGACTACACCAAGATGGCGGGCGTCTCCTACGGATCTTTTAACAATTCCGTTGGATCCCTGCAGAAACTGCTCAATAACCGCGGTTATTCCGCGGGACCGGTCGACAATTATTTTGGAGCACAGACAAGACAGGCGGTATCCAGTTATCAGAGAGATCACGGACTGGTGGTTGATGGATACTGCGGACCGCAGACCTGGAAGTCGCTGGCAAATGCCTGATAATTTGTAAAGCAAAACAAAAAGCTCGGGAAGAGAAATTCTCCTGAGCTTTTTTAATGCTCTAAGACGATTGTGACGTTTCACGAGGACATTCCACTGGACCGGATAATCTTATCGCGCGAAAGCGTACAGGACCGGTGAGATGAACAGAAAATATCCGATAATCGTCCAGATCAGAAAACGTTTGGACGTAAAGATCGCGATGAATTCCCGAATCAAAGCCGAAGGCCAATAGTAAAACGCTACATCAGCGCCGATACCTGTGCATTTGAATTTGAGATCACGGGCAAGGCGCAGACAACGGTAGATATGGTAGTTGCTGGAGACAAGAGCGGTTTTCTTCTTCCCGTTACGGGCATCGATGATCGCTTTTGATTTCAGCAGGTTCTCCCGGGTCGTAGTGGAATGGTCCTCCAGAATGATGTGATCCTCCGGAACACCCTTTTGCAGCAGATAATTTTTCATGGCCTGCGCTTCGCTGATTTTTTCATCGTCACCCTGGCCGCCGCTCGGGATGATATAGGGCTTAGTACGGCATTTCCGGTAGATTTCGATCGCCTTATCTACTCTGTTGGAAAGCAGCTTGGTCATGCGCTCGCCGTCCAGGAGACCGCAGCCGTGAATGATCACATAGTTGAAATTCATCCGATGGGGCATAATCTGGATGAATACCGTATAGATCACAAAACTCAGCACGAGGAAGCTGAAATAGAACACCGTAAAAGCAAGCAGCAGGATCCAGAGATCCGCGTTGTTGATGTTGAGATAGTCCGGAAGTCCCAGAATATAGACCGCAGAGGCGATTTCTCCGATGCCGACGACAATGCCGAGAGCCAGGGACAGAACATGCGCCGGACTGAAGCCTTCCCG
>CACZPA010000170.1 GCA_902782895.1 uncultured Eubacteriales bacterium | reverse complement strand
GAACTGTCTGGATCTCTCGATATCCTTAACGACGATCAGTACATTTTTCAGTCTCATCGTTTCCCTTCCTTGATTATTCTGGTACTATTGTGTCTCTTCTCTTCTTCTATGTATTATCACCAAAGCGATTGCCGCTGTTAGCGCTCCCACGAGCAGCAGCATCCATCCAAGTATATTGTTATCGTCACCTGTTCTGGAGCCGTTGCCTTTTCATTGCGAAACATCCTTTGTTTTTGCGTCAGTTTAAAAATCGACCGCCCATCAAAGAACCAACAGACTCCCCCCTTTGTCGAATCGTTTCGGTCATTTGAAAACCAGCCGAGAATTAATAAATGTCTACATCATCTATAGCATCGTAGATCTCGACTGGCGTATGCGCCGCATCGGCCTGAATCAAGCTATCATTCAGCTTCATTTCTAGTTTTATCATTGCGCATCCTTTCCAAACGCACGTGCAACTGATGGCATCATTATACTCCATTGTATCTTACACGAGAACGGCGTCCGGATTCGAAGCAGTTCGGAAGATCACTGATCCACATCAATCGAGCATATTGAGATCGTTCAGAATGATGTCTAGCATCTGTCTTGGCGTTACAATATAAGGCTCTGCAGGGAAGTGTTTGATATTCCCGGTCACCAAATAGGCATCCTGCTCTTTACGCTCTTCCATGACAACCTCATAGAAAACCCTGTCTTTGGGATCGGGCAACTCGACATCTATCACAGCATAATACTTCATAGACATCTGCTACTTTCTCGCTTCTGCGATCTCTGCATTAATCTCATCGAGCGTCATATCAGAAATCCCACGTTCAGCCGCAATTCTGCTTGCTCTTTTCATTGCCGCGATGCCCGGATTCTCTGTTTCCGGCATCAATTTCATGCTGAACGGTACTCCCTGCTCCTGAACAAGACGAGACATACACATTCTCAGATAAGCCGGAAGACTCATTCCGAGTTTTTCACAGATCTGAATCGCTTCTATTTTTTCCGCTTCATCTGCACGGAATTGAACCAATGCTCTTGCCATATTCAGCATCTCCTCCTTGTGGTTTCATTATAGCAGATCATGATTGCTTTTGCAATCATCTGATGACATTTGTTTGATTGTGTTTTTCCGACTTGTCGGATAAAGGACTTGCTATTTCCTCTCTTCTGAGCAATACTCTCCACCACGGAAGGAGGAAGGGCTACACATTGTATCAAATGCGTCGTCTGTTTTTGGAAAGGTGGTATGCAAAGGCAATCCCAACAGGTTATATGGTATAATGTCCAAGCCATGAAAATGACGGACAGCAAGACAGATACACGCACCGGCCTGCCCGATGCAAAGGCAACGGTTCGGATCTGCGAGGAATTCCTGGCAAGATCCATGGAGACAAACGATCTCCCCGGACTGGCTATTGGGGTCAGCCTGGGCGGTGAACACTGGACGGGAGCATCAGGTGTTCGAGATGTGACGACTGGAGATCCCCTCGAGACGGGGGATGTTTTTCATTGCGGGTCCCTGTCGAAGCTTTTCACATCGGCAGCGATTCTGAAAATGATCGATTCCGGAGTTCTAAGGTATGAGGACAGGCTTATGGACGTCCTGCCCGACGTTGCCTTTGCAGACGAAAGGGCGGGAGAGATACGGCTCTGGCAGATGCTCTCGCACACATCGGGCATCGGCGACGTGGCAAATTTCCGGTGGCATGAAGCGCTGGCCGGCGAAAGGGCGCTGGCCGATTATGTGCACTCCGACGAGGTCTGTAAGTCGCCTCTCCTGTGGGCGCCGGGTGGGGGCAGGTTCAGATACAGCAACATAGCTTACGATATTCTGGGCTACATAGTTTCAAGAAAGTCAGCGGACTACCGGATGAAGATCGGTGAGGCCGAAGAGATGTCTTACGAGGATTTTGTCGAGAAGTATCTGATCGAACCGGCGGGAATGGTTTCATCCTCCATGAAGACCTTTGAGCGCGTAGGTGTGGAAGCGGATGAGGAGTGTCCGCTGATCTGCGAAAAGATCAGGGAGCGCAACGCAGCGGATGGATCCTTCTCGGGATGGACCCCGATGGCATTGCCCCACGAAAAGAACGAGAAACTGGATACAGTCCCGGTGAAATACTACCCTTACACGAGAGCTCACGTGCCCTGCTCGGCTCTGACCTCACCCCTTGAAGATCTGCTGAAATGGGGAGATATTCATGTGGCAGGATTCGCCAGAACGCCGGAGCAACATGCAGAAGGCGGCATAATCTCAGCCGACGCCTATACTCACATCGGATACGAGTATGCCACCGTGCCCAAAATAGGCGAGAAGATGGGTCTCGGCTGGTTCATGAGAGAGCAGAATGGGCATAGACTCTATGGTCACGAAGGGGGCGAGGCTGGCTTCAGAGCAAGTTTCTGGATATGTCCTGAACTTGGTATGACCATCGCCGTTCTCAGTAACCTTTCGGGAGCGCCGGCGAAAAAACTCAACAATATGCTGTTCGACAAACTGGTGAGGGGGTAAAGAGGTTTTGATAGAGGTAAATAAATATGATAAGTATTGGTAAACCTTTTCTTACTGTTGAAGATGACACGGCTTATTTGAGAGCGTGTGTGGAAGTATCAGAGGATACGGCAGCCGTTTACATGGAGAAAACTTCCCATCTGAAAAACACTGCGTGGCTGACTGCTGTAGATTACCCACCGGCTGTCTGGGAAGAAGACGGTAGCACGATGTGGTTCTCTGTGCAGGCAGAGTACGCTGACTACCTCTGTACAGAGCGGAGCGATGCTTTTGTGATTGCCATGTTCTGGTACGGGATGATCACAGGTTCTGATATCACTTTCGAAGCTCCTATGTCGCAGACCCTTTACGACGGCATTATGAATAAGCTGGTTCCGGCTCTTACTGAAGACAACCGTACTATAAAGCTACTCGGACCGCATACATCGGAAAAGATTTCGTGCGAGGAGGGAGTCCTCACAGGCATGTCGTGTGGCGTCGATTCGATGTACACGCTGCACTGCTACGATACGGATGATGCGCCTGGGGGACAGCGTCTTACACATCTTGCATATTACGACTGCAACTATCTGCTGCCGTGGCTTGAGCCGCCCTATGACGTGAGGGAAATATACAGGAGCCGCGAAAAGACCTTCTCGCATATTATAGAGCACGCGAAGATCATTGCAGAGCACCACGGGTTGCCTTTGATCATTATGAGGTCTAACTTTGACGAGGACTATTACCGCGGAGGCAGGATCTACAGTTCGATGTACCGGTTTCTCGCATGCACTCTGGCGATGCAGCACCTTTACGGGACTTATATCAGTTCTTCCTCAGGGCACGACAGCAGCGAGCTGGAAGTTTCGCTCACTGTGCCGACGCAGCATTACGAAGGATTGCTGTGTGATTGCTGCCATACGGAGACTTTGCACTATGTGACGAGTGATGACGCGACGCGTCCAGAAAAGCTAAATGTCCTTTCGGATGACCGGGACGCGCAGGATTACCTCGCCGTCTGCTACGACGCGGGGCCCCACGGCGAAAACTGCGGGATGTGCTACGCGTGTGAAAAGACAATCATACCTTTGGACATCATGGGAAAGCTCGACCTGTTCCGGAAGAGCTTTGACGTGGATGGATACTATGCGCGGCGAGAAACCGAATTCGAAAACCTGATCAAATTCTCCCAGCGGCCGGAGGCG
>CACZPA010000169.1 GCA_902782895.1 uncultured Eubacteriales bacterium | reverse complement strand
GTTACCGTATAGGTAACTCCTGGCGGAAGATCCGTTATGCGGACAGTTTCACCTGCATGCAGTTTGACTGTGCCGCCGGAAGTAATCGTTGACTTCCTGATATCACCGGTTTCTGCGGAAACGACCGCATAATATCCGAAATTAGTCTTATCAGCGTCATAATTGTAGTTTCCGGTCGACGCAGTATAGCTTATGTAAAGAATTGATACAGTATCGCCTTCAACGTCGAATTCATCCGTGAGAATCATATTCTCTTTATACTGATCATACTTATAAATGAAGTCAGCTGTCAACGGATTGAAGCTTTCATCGAAACTGCCGGGAGCTGAAGATACCGGCCAATCACCTTTCCAGATGCAGAAACCGATATAACTGCCGTTATAGTAAACGGGTCTTATATTGGAATACTGCAGATTTACATGTAGTTTCTCCGCTCCAGGTATACTGATCACATCGCTGTAAGGATATGCTGAAGTAAAATCGCCTGTCTTGTTACCGTTGTCATCCAGATTAGAGGTATGAGAATACACTATAGTCTCTTCGCTGTTGGAACCATAATGCTTGACAGTGAACTCTCCTTCCAGCGGATCACCGTTCTGATCAAACAGATCCACTGTAAAGGCGAATTCCTCATCTTCATCTGCAGCGGCGCCTTCTATGGTTTTACTGATCTGAATCTCTGCAGGTCTTACTTGATTCGTAAATACCGGCTCGCTTCCGCCTGAATACTCCACCTCGAATTCCAACGCACCGTGTCCGGCATCTATAGTCTTGATAGTGACCATTTCTTCATGTCGGTCATAGATGATGTCGCTGTTATTACCCGGGACTTCGCGGATATAGTACGTACGTGTATATCCGATATCGTACTGTGAGAACCGGAACGGTCCGAATTCAACCGGAGCTGTTCCATAGTACGGATTGGCTACTTCTTCTCCGTTTTCATCGATGATTGTAGGTCTGTTGTCAACGCTTCCATTACTCTTGGTATCGTAGACAATCAGATAAGGTCCTTCATCGGACATTCCCATCACATAGAGTTCAAACGTATAATCGCCCTCAGAAAGCTCACCGTTCAGAAGCCGTTTGTGTGCGGTCAGGTAGAGTTCTCCGGATGCATAATAGCGATTTGTAAAGACGGCCTGCTGCCGTCCTCCCGCCGGTATGGTCCCGGAGGCATTGGATACACTTGTCTGGGTCCATCCGTCTTCCATCTCAACTTCTTCAACCGTATAAGTTGTACCGGCGGGCAGATCCGGGATTACGATTGTTTCTCCCGCTCTGCACTGTACATAGATAACACCGGCTGATGGTGTAAGCGAAGGATTCTCGTTGTCTATCCACTGTGCATAAAGTGTAATAACCGAGTGATTTACTTCTGTCAGATTCCTGACTGTCTGTCCGTCCGTATAAGCTGTACCGCTGCCATCTGCTTCTGTATTCCACCCGGTGAAAATTGCTCCTTCTTTCCGGAAAGCGTTAGCAGGAAGTGCTTTTGAGACGCCGGCATCCATCTGCAGATTATTCATTTCTCCAGTGTCCGCTCCGTTCCCGTCAAAAGCAATCTCATACGAAAACCTGTCGTAATAGTAATCTATTACCAGTGAGTCATCTTCCAGGACAGTCCAGCTTTCCTGTTCGGGCTGCAGGAAAATGTAGCCGGTACGGGACATCGGTTTAGGAGTAACCTGTGTTCCGTATGCCGCCTGCAGCGTTTGTGTAGAATAAAGCGAATATCCTGTCAGAGATGCGTTCTGCATATAATGCCGAACTTTATAATCTCGCAGATTTGTAGTTTCCCACTGTGCATAAAGGGTTACAACACTACCGAGACGAACAACATTCGTATAAGAAGTCCCGGCATTGTACATTGTCCCGCTGCCATCTCTGGCTGTATTCCATCCTTTAAGTATATGATGCAGCCATCTGGTTGTAGAAGCGTTCGGCATTGTGATCCGTTGGGTTGCGGATGTTGCCGTAATGGTTGAAGCAGTGGTCGATCCGCCGTTTGCGTCAAATCGAACGATACCACGGTCGGAAGCAAACTCCCATACCCAGACACCCGCCCACGGAACAGAATTGCTGCCGTACTGGTCTCTCAGCTCTACCGGTGTATACGGGCCTTGTGTCCGATCTTCCCGAATCCATTTACCCGTGGTTGCTCCGGACGGCGGCGTCGGCAGAATTGCGGAAGCAGCAGCTGTCAGATTATTATTTCCTTTGAAATCAAAATGCTCACCAAGTGTAATTCTGGAAAGACTTGTACAGCCTTTGAACATATCAGTCATCGCATTTCTATACGATGATGATACACTCCTGGTATCAAAACTCGATATATCCAGATTGTCCAATGCTTTACATCCACTGAACAGCGAATTAAATGTCATTACCGCCGATGTATTGAAATCTGTGAGATTCAAACCTTCTCCAGTCAGCGAAGAACAATTTCCAAACATAAAATACATGGTAGTACAATTTGTATTCTTCCAACCGGAAAGGTTCAATTCCTGTAATTTCGAGCAACCGTAGAATACCATTCTCATGTCTTCGACATCTGTAGTATCTAAAGCACTCAGATCAAGCGATTTAAGAGAGCTGCAATTATAGAACATCCTATACAAGCTCTTCACACCTCGAAGATCAAAGCTGGAAATACCAACAATCTCCTCCAGCTTCGTACAGCCATAAAACATATCAGACAGGCCCGATGGAGTCCATGCAGTTTCATTAATACCTCGCAGTGTCCATCCCGTTAAATCCAGACGTATCAGACTTGAGCAGCCTTCAAACATACCGTATCTATCAGAATCGGTATATGCGAGAGTCACAGCTGTAACATTGTCCGTATCCCACATACTCAGATCCAGTTCCCGAATTTTACTGCAGTTCATAAATAAGGCTCTCATTGTCCCGACGCGGGAAGTATCCACACGGGATAGATCAACAGATTCAAGCTGTCTGCAGGAATAAAACCAGAAACTCATATCATATGGCTTAATCGCCTGATCCTCAGCAACAGATATTGTTCTGATCGGTACCGCAGCAACTGTCCACGGTGCAGGATGATCATAGACAGCATTATACATAGTATCAGACGACTCGATACCAGTGAACACCGTTCCACTATAAGAATTACCTTTAATATCGGTAAAGGTTCCTGTCGACTTGTTCGTATAGCTTGAATTACTGCGGAAGAAGATCAGGTCTCCGTCATTCGTCAAAACAGCATATGCTTTTCCAGTGAGCTGTGCACTTGTCGCATGGAAAGCCTCCCTGCGGATCGCGAAACCGGCATTCAGCTTCTGCCTGTTTTTAGAGAACCGATTCAAGGCCGCTTTCGGAACATACGTCCTTGTATGGAGCTTCCTGGCACCTGTAAAATCCGTTGTCCCGGAACCGTCGGGCATGTCCGCATCGTTCTCCGCATCATCAGACTGATCCGCAGAATTTTCCGTATTTTCAGGTACATTGTCTAAGTTATCCGGTACATTGTCTGTCTGCGCAGGAGACTGTACAACATGTCCCTGTCCATCAATGATATACCAGGAAATACTGTCCTCCGAACCAAGCGGCAATCCCTTTTCGTTATTCAGCGTTACCTTGAATGTGAACAGATCATCCTTATTTGTATCATTAATAGGGCTGCCGTTTTTCCTGATTCTCAGTTCACCAGGCTTGGTATTGTTGGTAAACACCATACCATCGCTGTCATATACAACAGCTGCGGAAAGATTGCCTTGTCCGTCATCCGTTACTTCGACAGTAATGGTCTCCGTATGCCTGTCATACTCAATTGTGCTGATGTTCGGGTTATTCTCTGTTACAGTATAAATATGTGTTCCGACATCGTCTTTAGAATACTCTATCACCGGGAACTGTATAAAACCGCCGGCAAGAACACTGGCAGTCAACGGGAAGCTCACGGTTTGCTCTTCTCCGTTAACAAGGATCACAACAGAACCGGCCTCGTTTCCGGTTTCAGTCAGTTTAAAGCTAAAGCTTCCTTCTTGAGCCGCATATCCATCCAGCGTCTTGCTTCCGTAGAATTGAGCTGTCGCGATTCCCGGCTGATATCTATTGGTAAATATGGCTTCTTCCGTTTCAAGAGGTTTAATTGTATTGGAGACATTTACCTGCTCGATCAGAATCCAGCCGTCCGGTGTCTCTTCATAAACCTGGTAAGCTGTGCCCGCAGGAAGATCCGAGAATGTCGCCGTCTCGCCGCCGTGCAGAATCAGTTCAAACTCACCGTCAACCATGTTGACAGTAGTATCGATAGGTTCAAAGGCAGCCGTCAGCGTAACGATGCTTCCAACAGCATATCTGTTTGCAGGTATGGTATCCTTGTCAGCATACGTAGTTTCACCGGAAGGAACAGCACCGCTAATATCCGTCACCGTCCAATGATCAAAAGCATAACCGAACCTGTAAAATCTATTTGCGGGGAGGATAACAGATTCTGCCGCTGTGTACGACCGATCAGCCATTGCTCCCGCCGCATCTTCCGCAGTAAACTTGATCTTATATTCTGTCGGTATCTTCTGCCATATCCAGGCACCGGCCATCGATGCATTGTATCTGCTTTGAAGTTCCGATGCCGTAAACGGGCCGTATGTACCGTCTTCTCTGATCCATTTGCCTGTATACAATACTTTCCCGGCAGCATTATCATATGTGTTATATACACATAATGAAGTGTTTTTAAACCTGAAATTCTCACCGAGAATGACTTTTTTCGGATTTACATTACACTGCTGGAACATATTTCCCATGGAGGTCACATTCGAGGTATCAAAACTGGATATATCCAGTTCTACAAGCTTGCCAAGACCCGAGAACATGTTATCCATGCGAGTCACATTTGAAGTGTCAAAACCGGTAAGATTCAATTCGGTAACTCCGCAGCTGTTAAACATAGCATGCATGTTCGTTACCTTACTGGTATTAAAATGCGATAAATCCAGTTTATCAATTCCGGTGTGATTGAACATGTACTCCATGTTTGTAACGTTGCCGGTATCAAAACTGGAGAGGTCGACTTCTTTCAGCCAGGAAGAACCGGAAAACAAATCCAGCATACTTGTAACATTACCGGTATCAAGTGTCGACAAATCCAGATATGTAAATTGGGGACCACAATTCCCGAACGTCCGGTACATGCTTGTCACTCTTGATGTATCCAGATACTTTATATCAAGACCAGTACAGTTCCACAAATTGTAGAACCAGCTGTTTGTTGCTGCAGGTTTGACAGCCTGTCCATCTGCCATACTCACATGGACAATCTTTGGCCGTATATCATCCTGCTGCCAGGAGGGAGACTGTGTGCTGTTTTCAAATCCTGTAAATACAGTACCTGTGTAGGTATTTCCTTTGATATCAGTAAATGTCCCCTCACTGCAATCGGAGTAAGACTGACTGCTGCGGAAGAAAATCAGTTCCCCCTCATCTGTCAGTACCGCATACGCCGTTCCTTGCAGCTGTTCTTCGGTTGCATGGAAAATATTCTCCCGATTGATATCCCGCCTGCCCATATTGCCCGGCTGGGAAGATCCGGTATCCGGATTATCCGTCCCATCACCATCCGAAGTCTGTGAATCAGGATTTACGTTAGCAGGAGTCTGGACAAGTTCATAATGAAGCTCACCGTCCTCGATTCCCTCTCCGATCAGCTTGATTTTGAATCTGAACTCCTGAGTCGGATCCGCACTGTCAGCGTTAGTAACGTATTTGGTCACAGCAAGATTGCCCGGTTTCAGGGTATTCACAAAAACGGGAAGTTCACCAGCTTCTGTACTCCAGCCGGTAATCTGTTTTATTTTTCCGGTTCCGCCGCAATCCTCACATGTTGGATAATACAGCAAATCATACTGAAGCCTATAGTACCCACCATATGAATCGTACCCCATGGTATTGAAGTACATAATGAAAGTTCCGGAGGCATATTTATCGATCAGTTCTGCAGCTTCTTCCTCTGAAAGGCCCTTTTTCTCCTGTAGCAGCTGCCTATAGCCTTCCGCAAGTTCTGGATACATTCCTTGCAGTTTAATCGATGCTGCAATATTATAATTGCCATTCAGGTAGAAATTGCCTGAAGTTGAGATAAATCTGTCTTTTTCGTAGGTGTATTCTCCGTTTTTGAATGCCTTTAAGAAGGAATGCATGTCGGGAGAATACCAATCTCCATAACCAGACTGATAATCGACATCAAAATCGGGAACAATGACTTGATATCCGGCCTCTTCAACAAGAACTGCATTTCTTGTACCGAAAACCATCGGATTGGAGGTAACCTTATGATCTGTTCCATTGTCTATATAGCCGGTCCCATTACATGTCCCACAAGGTTCCGCATCGCTGTAAATCGGCTCTGCGAATCCCTGGTTCAGGCTTAGTGTTCCGTCACCGTTATCAAGAACTTCAACTGTATAGCCATAGACTGTATCATCATAATAAACAGTAGGATCGCTTCCGGCTTTCTCCCGGACTCCATAATAGAAGGTCTTGCCGATATCCTTCTCATCATAATGAATGGCATCAAAAACCACACTGCCTCCCGCAGTGTTTGACTTGGTTTGTATGACACCGCCTGCTTCATTGAGCAGTTCAAACGTGAACTCACCGTCCTGAGGCCGTCTGCCCTGCAGATCCTTCCAGGCACGCAGAACCAGTTCTCCTTCCGCGTTATAGGTGTTTTCAAACAGGGCTGAATCAACTGTCTTTTCTTCGCCATCCTCACCGACAACAGTATACACCGGTACAATGCTCAGTGTTCCGTTACCGTTATCGGTCACCGTCACTTTTGCGGTAACGACTGTTTCATCATAGGTATAACCTGCTTTATCCATAAGTGTTTCTTTAATGTGATAAGTGTAGGTTTTGCCATGATCGTCCTGTGTAAATCTTATCGCACCGAAGACAACATCCGCATGAGATGATTCAATCGTCTCATCTTCTCTCTGCGTCACATTGTCTGGACGATTGTTGGAGCCCGTTCTGATCAGGGTTTCTGTTTCGCTGCCGTCTTCATTTACGGTCACCTGATACACCTCAAACCTGAACTGATAGCGCTGCAGTTCGCGGTTGTACAGGACCTTCTCCGCGTTCAGGCTGATCTGTCCTTTTGCAGAATACTCATTGGTAAATTCTGCCTGCATCATTTCATTCGGTTTAATAGTTCCATCGGTTCCGACAGAACCGGTCAGTTCAAAGCCGTCTTTCTCTGCTTCCGTAACCGTATAATTGACATACTCATCAACGTCTTTTACGTGAATCGTCTGTCCGCCTTTGATCTGAACGGTTCCGTTATTGCTGACGGTTCCTTCGGAGATAACTTCTCCTTCCTCGTCAAGTACTTCATAGGCATACTCGTTAAATACCGGAACAGTCTCCCCTTCAACAGTCTTACTGAAAGTGAAGGTGAACGTAAAGTACTGTTCTTTTGAAACATCCGTTGTCCCGGTCACAAACTTTCTGACGACCAGATCACCGTACGGATGATAGGTATTGATGAGATCGTTTCCATCCACAGAAGGGATATAAGAAAGCAGCTCCCCGTTCATGACTTCTTCGACCGTATATACGATCTCGACGCCATGATTACGGTATTTCAGCAAATCTTCAAAGGAATATGTCCAATTGCCCTGTTCGTCAGGCCGGACAGTCAGGCTCTTGACAAAAGCTCCGTCCCCCAACAGTCTGACAGTGATGGATTCAGGCCGCGCATCCTCCGTATCGCCAATCCATTTCTTTTCACCGTCCAGACGGGTAAGCTCCGGTTCATGCTTATTAGTGAGAGTGACAATCTCGTTTCCGTTCAGCTTATAAGCAAATGTATATCCTGCCGGCACATCTTCCCGTACTGAGTACAGGATCTTGTTGCCTTCCGGATCGGTATAGGGAATGTTCTCGAAGCTGCCTTTCCAGGACAGACTGCCGTTTTCATTCTTTATAGGCAGTGTCAGTGTCTTGCCCGTGTCCTTGCCATCCGCGTACAGATGCAGCGTGATGCTTTCCGGTCTTACTCCGTCGCGGTCATTATCATCGTCCCAGACCTTGATAACTTCGTAGCGGTACTCCGTCAGGCCTACCTTGGTATAATCCTTACGGACAAAACCGGCGCTATCCTCTTCCTGTGTCTCTTTATCGATTGTTGTTCCGCTCAGATAGGCGTTGTTGTAGGCCATGGCACTGTCGCCCCAGTCACCTTTTTGCGCAATATAATTTCTGGCATCCTCGCCGTCAGGTGCCTGCATATTGATAAGGATGACAATGGATTCAAGCGGTTCCAGTCTGAAATCGCTGCCGTCGGCTTTCCTGGAAGCGTCTACGGCGACAGCCTTGACATCAGCAAGTTCACCGGGATATTCGGAGGCTTTGACCCAGACATTTGTATTATTCAGATTGGTATTGGTCGTATTAGCTGCCTGCGGATCTGTACCATCCGAAAGTATGAGATTTGGAACCGTACTGTAATAAACTACAGGCGCACACCCTTTCTCTGTCAGCTGACTCACGTCCACGCTGATCAGCCTGCCATGCCAGTGCGGCGCATCAATATCGATGGTATCGTTTCCGTCACCGGCATAGAAATTCTCCAACGAATCATAAACGATCAGATCTTTGGCAATCGTGTCGGCATCCGGCATCATACGCAGACGGTATGTATAGACACCGCCCTCATAGACAGTCCGCTTATTTTCTTCCGGATTGCCGTAATAGGTACCTTCGCTCCATGTACCGTCATTATTGGTCATGACGTCCTTGGAAAGAGAGACTCTCGCTGCGGAAACGATATCGATTTTGGTCCAGTCACCGGCGTACACAAAACTGGGCGTATCCCGGTCAGGATCGAGATTCGTCATATATCCTTTTTCTTTATTGTTCTCAAATGCTTTGGAAGTGGAGACGTTGCCGTCACCCGTAGGATTATCCGCTTCTCCGGAATATTTCGGCACGGTTCCGAGGATATCGTTGTCGCTTTCGTAAGAGATTACATTGTGCAGATAATCACCGTAGTCCGTTAGTGAATCCATGCCGTAAAGAGCATCAAAACCGATAGACGGAACATCCTGATAGTAATACATGTCGCCTTCGCGATAACGTTCCGGTACAGGCGTCAGCTTAGCTTTGACAACCAGAAGTGTCCGTCCGGACCCCTTGTAGTCTTCTACTGTATAGGCATCCAGCAGGGTATCACCGGGACGAAGTTTGATAGTAGATAAAACCGGTGTTGCTCCTTTAGGCAGCAGGTCGTACCAGGTGCCGCCCGTCTGAGCGTCCAGTCTGCCGTCCGACACAGCTTGCTCCCAGGTATCCCGTTCACTGATAACGCTTCGTTCTTCTATTCTTGCGCTGTAATGGATCGTGATCTGACGTGTCTCATAATTCACGTCGGAAATAGTCTGTTTCGATTCCTTGTAAGGATAGACCATCGTATCCGTGGTATATCCGCGCAGACTGTCGTATCCGTCTTTGTCGATCGATACGATTTCATTGACAGCATTATCCTCATACGCCTTCATATTGACCGAATTGTAGATAAACATTTCCGGCGTATTGCTGTTCTCAAAAGCTTCTTCCACCAATGCTTTCATCGCATCCGTATCAATCAGGCGGATGACCGGACGGATATCATAATCCAAAGCGGCCTGAAGTGCCAGATTGGCCTCTTCGTCCGCGGAAGTATTCTGCAGAGTCACCCGGATGCGGAAATTCTCCGTATCTTCCGGCAAGGGCAGACTGCTGCCGCTTACCACAGAGCCGTCTGCAAGTGTAATCGCTGCCGAGCCGCTCGTCCAGCTGACTGTGGCATACTCAGCCCACTCCCCGCCGCGCAGCAGTTCTACCGTAAATTCCGGGAAATGGGTATAATCATTATCGCGGGTATACTTAAAGGTACCGTCACCTGCAGTCAGCGCGACCCAGGAACCATCCGGGTTGATATTCTGCGGAATGCCGGTATAAACCCACGGTTCCCTGGGGAACTCAAGAAATACGAAAACATAGTCATCAAAGACCGCAAGCTTCTCACCGTTACGTCCGATGGAAACGCCGGTATCTTCCGTCACCATCGTGACAGGACGATTATAATTCCGACTCAGCCTTGAAGCGACCTCGCCGTCCACGGAGAACGACGTGCTGTCGAACATCCATGGCATGACATATCCTACGCTGTCGATCGTATACGAAAGCAGGATATCTTCTCCTTCCCGCATATCATTCAGTGCGGAAGGATAGATACCGTACCAGCCGTCAATATAAGAACGGTTCGCCCAGATATGCAGATCCGAATAGCTGCCGGAATAATAACGGTGGTGGGTATTATTCGACTTATCTGTCCCGTCATTGCCGTTTTTGGCTACCATAAAATGTCCGGTCGGGTCGTGCCATTCCGGATTGGTATAACTCCAATTCACCTGTGCAGACGCACTCTTTGTCGTTACAAGCTTCGGATCCTCTGCCTGGACATTGGGATTCGTAACTTCTGCCGCAGGGTCTCTCTCCGTGACCGTCATCTCTACATTATTGTGGAACGTGTAGGTGACATCCGGTTCAAACTGGCTGGCCGGATAGGCCGTGGAGAAATAATAGTAGGATGTCTGACCGTTCGAATAGCCGTTATAGGCCGCTTCTTTTGTCAGCATCCGTCCGTCTTCAGACGTGGATCCGATGATGAATCCGTTGTACTCATCCGGGATCGTGTCCGTATAGCCCATGGTATAAAATGTATTCGCGCTGGTCGCGCCCCATACGTACCATTCGACCTTAATATACTCTGTCTCGCCTTCCACTCGCTGTGACTCAGGAATCTCACTGGCCGGCACACGGCTCGGTGTACCATAGACCCGCTTGGAAGTATCGTTCAGCTTCGCTTCCGTATCGAACTGCGCAGTCAGCTTGTCTGAACGCAGTGCAATCGTATTGCCCTTATGCGTCACGACCTCGATATACGCGTCAAATTCATCCGAAACCTGCATGTCCACAAGGTCATGCGGCACCAGCTGGTCAAAGCCGATCTGAATATAACCCTTTGTCGCCGCGCTCATGCGCCGGGTATTGGTCAGAATGTAATTGTCCCCGACAAGCTTCCAGTTGAAATCCTGTTTGGTCGAAGGGTCTTCCGGGTACGGAATGATGACCGTTCCGGCATCTTTACCGCTGCGGGTCTTGAAAATATTCGTGGGAATTGTAATGGTTACGTCGCCCGGCTCATAGGGGTGCTCGCCGGAAAGGGCATAGTTGATCTGCAGACGTACACTGAAAGGCGTATCTCCGCTCGGACGGACATACAGAAAACCGTCATCGCCGTTGTCCACAGTATCTTCCGTGATCCAGCGTACAGTAATGCTCTCGATGGTACTGCCGTCTCCGGAACTGGGAAAACCTTCTTCACCGGCATCGTCTCCGCGCGAAGGGCCTTTCTTACCATCGTCTGCCTTCTTATCGTCCGGATTGACAAACAGGTCGTTGCCGACATACAGATCTTTTTTGATCGAATCGATCTCTTCTTTATCTAATCCATCCTGTGATGCAATGGCCTTCTCCGCCTCTTCCGCTTTCATGGCAGCCGGGCCGTACAGCTGCACTGCACGAAGGCCTTTTTTCTCAACAAAAGTAGCCTCAGGCTCGTCCAAGGCGGGATCAGACGGTTCTTCAGAATCTTCTCCGCTGCCTTCCTCGGCAGGAGCAGAAGACTCATCAATACCCTCTTCCTTGCTCTCTTCAGCAGGAGCAGAGGATTCGTCGGCACTTTCTTCCTTGCTCTCTTCAGCAGGAACAGAGGATTCATCGGCACTCTCTTCCTTGCTCTCTTCGGCGGGAACAGAGGATTCATCGGCACTTTCTTCCTTGCTCTCTTCTTCAGGAACAGATGACTCTTCGACACTTTCTTCTGCAGGAATTGCAGGTTCTTCGCTGCTTTCGTCAGTTGGAACAGACTCCTCTGGACTTTCCTCTTCAGAAACATTAGATTCGTCTGGAAGTTCCTCATCCAGTGCAGAATCCTCCAGACTCTCTTCCTCTATGAATCCCTCCGTTACGGAGTCCTCCCCGGAGTCTTCCGGAAGTTCTTCTTCGTATGTTCCGGAATCCTCAATGAAAGACTCAGAAACGATCCCCGAACTCTCCTCGGCAAAAATGTGCTGCGGCAAAAGTTGTACGCACATCATCACACAAAGCACTATTGCCATTCCCCGTTTTGAAAATCTCATGTTATGCCCCCTTCTCTAGTAATTTCTGCATTTTCTGCCATCTGTATTACAAATGACTGTCGTGTTTCGTATTTTAATCCGCTCCATAGATGTTGACATTTTATAATAATAGTTTACGATAGTCAATATTAAAGTTGGCAGTTTTTTAATATTTTTTGCTAATTTAATTAGTATATTATAATCATACCATATGTTATGGTTTTACGCTGTTTATAATATAACATATTATTTTTTTGTTCAATTTGCTTTTACTTCAAGATTAGCGGGATTTATTATGTCAAATCAATAACGTTTACATGTTTCAGATTATTCTCTGAATCATTTACTTTCTAATTCCAAATATACAAACTGCCTGTTTTGGGCAGTTTTGATTATCCGATCATTAATACGAACTTCGAAAACACAAAAAAGACCCGTTTGCTTTTCTGCTCAAGGCGCCATCCTTTAATCTCGTACCGCCTTATATACTTCATGATTGCCTCATAATAGCCTTACAAGCTGATACAAAAGCAGAATTACAGAGCAAAAAAGGCAATAACCACATCGACACCTGGCCCAGCCGCCCTGGATTCGCACAAAAAAAGAACTTCCACGGCCGGTTGCACAGCCTGTCAGAAGTTCTCCTAAACATGTTGATTTAATTTACCCACTCTGCGTGCGTCGTCAGGACCGTTACGATCTGCGTCCCGCTTTGGGATCCGCTTGGAGCCGCACCTTGCACATCGCCCTGCGTACGGCCTTGCGTCTCATCCTGCGTCTGGCCCTGCTTCCCGCCGACCGCAAGCAGTCCTCCGTCAAGTTTCCCTTCCCGTTCATTCCCGTCCGGTGTCCACATCCGGAAGGTGCAGGGAACGAGAGCGGTCATGAGCGGTGCGTGCCCGGCCAGTACGGCCAGATCGCCCTGCGTTCCGCGCACGATCAGCTCTTCGCACGGTCCGCTGTAGAATTTCCCGTCGGGAGTCGCTATATCCAGCTGATATTCCGCCATCTGCGCCGCTCCTTACTGTCCGAGGCGCTTCGCCTTCTCGACAACGTCGTCGATCGTCCCGGCGAAAAGGAACGCGGATTCGGGAAGCTTGTCGTGACGGCCTTCGATGATCTCACGAAAGCCGCGGATCGTCTCTTCGAGCGGTACATATGTCCCCGGGATTCCCGTGAATTTCTCCGAGACGTGGAATGGCTGCGACAGGAAGCGCTGAATCTTACGCGCCCGCTGCACGAGCAGCTTGTCCTCGTCTGAAAGCTCGTCCATGCCCATGATCGCGATGATGTCCATCAGCTCTTTGTAGCGCTGCAGGATTCGCTGTACTTCGCGCGCGATCTCGTAATGCTCCTGTCCGAGGCTCTCCGGCTGGAAAATACGGCTCGTGGATTCCAGCGGATCGACGGCGGGATAGATGCCCATCGCCGCGATCGAGCGAGAAAGAACCGTCGTCGCGTCCAGATGGGAGAAAGTCGTTGCCGGAGCGGGGTCCGTCAAGTCGTCCGCCGGCACATATACGGCCTGGATCGATGTGATCGAGCCCGCGTTTGTCGAAGCGATCCGCTCCTGCAGCGCGCCCATCTCTGTCGCAAGCGTCGGCTGATAGCCTACCGCGGACGGCATACGTCCGAGCAGTGCCGACACCTCGGAACCGGCCTGTGTAAAACGGAAAATATTGTCAATGAAAAGCAGCACGTCCTGTTTTTCCCGGTCACGGAAATACTCCGCGACGGTCAGTCCGGACAGCGCGACACGCATTCTGGCTCCGGGCGGTTCGTTCATCTGGCCGTAGATCAGCGATGTATTCGCCAGAACACCGGATTCCTTCATTTCATTATAGAGGTCGTTGCCCTCACGGGTCCGCTCTCCGACGCCGGTGAAAACGGACAGACCGCCGTGCTCCATCGCGATATTGTGGATCAGCTCCATGATCAGGACGGTTTTGCCGACGCCCGCGCCGCCAAAAAGCCCGACCTTGCCGCCTTTCGCGTAGGGGCAGATCAGGTCGACGACCTTGATGCCGGTCTCGAAAATCTCGACAGCCGGCTTCAGTTCTTCAAAAGACGGCGCGGCGTGATGGATATTCCATCTCTCCGCCCCCTCGATCGCCGGCCCGTTATCCACGGTTTCACCCAGAACGTTCAGAATTCTGCCGAGCGTCTGTCTGCCGACCGGAACCGTGATCGGGCCTCCGGTATCGAGCACCTTTGTGCCTCTCTGCAGCCCGTCCGTCGAAGACATCGCGATGCAGCGCGCCGTGCCGTCTCCGATATGCTGGGCAACCTCCGCCGTCAGCACACGGTCGCCGATCGGAATCTGCAGCGCGTTATTGATCGCGGGCAGCTCGTCTTTCTCAAAACGGACATCGATAACAGGTCCCATGACCTGCAGCACCTGTCCGTAAGACACGCCTGCTCCGCTGCTCATTCTCTTTGTCTCATTCATGATTATCCCTCTCCGGCGCCGGCCACGATCTCCGTCAGTTCCTGTGTGATCGCGCCCTGCCGCGCCCGGTTATATGCCAATCTCAGATCATCCATCATCTTCTGCGCGTTACGTCCGGCCGAATTCATCGCGGCGCTTCTCGCGCTGACCTCGCTTGCGTAGCTCTCCCGGACCGCCGCCATCAGGATGCCGGTCACATATAACGGAACCGTCTCCGAGAGCACCTCTGCCGCGTCCGGTTCGAAAATCACCTGCTGCGCGGCGGCCTCTTCCGGTGCCGTCAGCGGGAAAACCCAACGGACCTCCGCTGTCTGCGTCATCATCGAAACATACTTTGTATACAGAATTCCGAGGCGGTCATACTCACCCTTGCGAAAATCCGCGCAGAACTGTTTTGCCAGCTCAGCCGCCTCCGCGTAGGAGTACTGTTCTGTCCCTCGGATATCCTGTCCGTAACGCGCGCAGGCCTTCCGTCCGATAGCGTAGATCTCCGCGTCAGGGTATTTCTGCGCTTCCCGGAACACGTTGACGTTGTATCCGCCCGCCATGCCGCGATCGCCCGCGATCACGATCAGACGGATCCGCTCCGGCGCTACTGCTGGATTCTGCGCTGCCGCCGGATTCTGCGCCGCCTGTGCGTCCCCGGCCGCCGCGTTTCTCCGCATATACGGGCTGGTCCTGCACTCCTGACAGCCGCTGAGAACCTTGATCGTTTCGGTCACCGCATCGGCGTACTCCCGCCCGGCGTGCATTTTTAATGTCGCCTTGCGGATCTTGGACGAAGCGACCAGCTCCATCGCTTTGGTCAGATGCAGTGTCGAATCCACGCTTCGGATCCGGCTGCGGAGCTCTCTGGTATTAGCCGGCATGCTGTGCCTCCTGGGCAGTGATCTGTCCCGCACCGTTTCCGGCCGCGTTATAACGATCCACGCGAATCTCTGAAAGGATCTGCTTCAGCTCGGCCTCGATTTCCGCGGAATACTGTCCCTCTTCGATCTTCTGCAGCCAGTCCGGATGCTCCCCTTCCATCATACTGTACAGATCGGCCATATAACGCTGTACTTTATTGACCGGAACATCGTTCATATATCCGTGAATGACGGCATAGATCACAGCAACCTGGCAACCCGGCCTTACCGGTGCGTTCCGCTTCTGCTTCAGGACCTCCACGATGCGGTCGCCGAGCGCCAGACGGCTCTTGGTATCCGCGTCCAGATCGCTTCCGAACTGCGCGAAAGACTGCAGCTCGCGGTACTGGGAGTACAGCAGCTTCAGCTCGCCCGAAACGGCCTTCATGCCCTTAAGCTGCGCCGATCCGCCGACACGGCTTACGGAGATACCGGGATTGATCGCCGGTATAACGCCCGCGTGGAAAAGCTCCGTCTCCAGGAAAATCTGTCCGTCCGTGATCGATATTACGTTTGTCGGAATATACGCCGAAACATCGCCCGCCTGCGTCTCGATCAACGGCAGTGCCGTAATCGAACCTCCGCCGTACTCCGGCGCGACGCAGGCCGCGCGCTCCAGCAGTCTGGAGTGCAGGTAGAAAACATCACCCGGATAGGCTTCGCGTCCCGGCGGCCTGCGGATCAGCAGGGAAAGCGCACGGTACGCGACCGCGTGCTTGGACAGATCATCATAGATGATCAGGACGTCCTTGCCCTGCTCTCTGAAATACTCCGCCATCGCGCATCCCGAATACGGCGCGATATACTGCAGCGGCGCGGATTCCGAAGCGGAGGCCGAGACGATGATTGTATAGCCGAGCGCTCCGTTGTCTGCCAGCATCTGCGTCAGCTGCGCGACGGTTGAATTCTTCTGTCCGATCGCGACATAGATGCAAAGCACACCCGTATTCCGCTGATTGATGATCGTATCGATCGCGAGCTCGGATTTACCGGTCTGCCGGTCGCCGATGATCAGCTCTCGCTGTCCCCGTCCGATCGGGATCATGCTGTCGATCGCGACGACACCGGTCTGCAGCGGCACCGAAACGCTTTTCCGTTCGATGATGCCCGGAGCATTTGCCTCGATCGGCCTCTCTCCGTCCTTCAGGATCGGTCCTTTACCGTCGATCGGCTCGCCAAGCGCGTTCACAACGCGTCCGAGCAGTGCGCTTCCGACCGGAACGGACAGGACTCTGCCGGTCCTCTTTACAATGGATCCCTCACGGATCCCGTTGTCATTGGACAGGACCGCGATGGAAACGGAATCCTCTTCCAGATTCAACGCCATCCCGTAATGACCGGAATCGAAGGACAGCAGCTCATTAGCCATGCAGCTGCGCAGTCCGTACGCTCTGGCGATTCCGTCACCGACTTCGATAACGGTTCCGGTCTCCTCCATCTCAATGCTGCTTTTATAATTCCGAATTTCATTCTTCAGAATACTGCTGATTTCATCTGTCTGTCTGCTCATAGCCTCTCCATTACATTCTTAAGCTGTTTCAAACGGCCAAGGGTCGTGCCGTCCATCAGAACTCCGTCCATCTCGATCCGGATCCCTCCGATCACGGCAGGATCCGTCACATACTGAACCTGTACGTTCTTCCCGGTGCGGGCGGCAAGCGCCGCTTCCAGGGCTTTGCGGCGGCTCTCCGGCATGACGACCGCTGTCGTCGCGACCGCCCGTACGATCCCGTATTTCAGGTCGCAGAGCTTATCGTACTCTGTGATCATCTCCGGAATCAGCCGTGCTCTTCTGTGCGTCAGGATCACAGCCAGGAAAGAAATCACACATTCCGGGACCTGTCCCTCGAGTGCCTGCAGCGAATGGATCCGCGCCTGCTTCGGCACCGCGGGCGACGCCAGATATTCCAGATATCCGTCTGTTTCCGCGATGACCTGACGTACCAGATGCAGGCCATCCTGTACCTGTGCGGTCAGATTCTGTTCTTCCGCCAGCGAAAACAAAGCCGATGCGTATTCTCCTGCCGGTGTCATCAGCCTCTACCTCTATACCCGGCCGCTCCGTCGCTTCCGGTCTTGTCGAGCTCCCGGATCACCGAATCGATCAGGGCCTCATGCCCTTCCTCATCCAGCTGTCCCGGCAGCACCTGCTCCGCCAGCAGCGCCGACAGATCGATGATGTTCTGACGGATCTCCTGTCCGGCTTTCTTTTTCTCCAGCTCCGCCTCGGCCTCTGCCTGACGGATGATTTCTCCGGCACGCTGCTTCGCGTCCTTCAGCATAGCGCGATCGCGCTCCTGCGCGCGCGCCTCCGAAGCCGCGACGATCCGGTCGGCCTCAGTCTCCGCGGTCTGCATCCTGCCGTTCCAGTCCGCTTCATACTGCTGCGCGGACGCTCTTGCGCCTTCCGCTTTGCTGTACTCCTCATCCAGCGTCTGCTGACGCTTCTCGAGCGCCTTGCGGATCGGCTTGTACAGGAAATGTTTCAGGATCAGGTACAGCACGAGCAGATTGGCAAGCGAGATCAGGACCTGCCAGAGATTAAAGGAAATTACATCCAGTGACTGTAACATGGCGTCAACCAATAGAAGCAATCGCTCTCAGCAGCACGTTCACGAACATATTAGGCGCTACGAAGATCAGCATGATCGCGATGAAAAGCGCGTAGATACCGGTCGTTTCCGCGACGGCGCATCCCAGAAGCATCGTCGATGTAACCGCGCTTCTGCTCTCCGGCTGTCTGCCGACAGCTTCGCAGGCGCTGGCGACGGCATTACCTTCACCGATACCAGGGCCGATACCCGCGATAGCCGCGATACCCGCTCCAAGCGCACAGCATCCGATAATAATTCCGATTGCGATTTCAAGCATTTTGTAATACCTCCTGTATTATATTCAATGAATCCGATTAAGCGTTTTTCTTCCGTTTGCGGGCCTGCCGGGCGGCGTAATCGTCCGCCGGGAACGCCGAGGAAACGTACATCATCGTCAGCATGGCGAAGATAAAGGCCTGCAGCATTCCGCTGAAAACGTCGAAGTACACGGACAGCACGGCGGGCAGTCCGATCTGCAGGAACGGGATCTCGCCAAGCACTCCGGGCAGCCAGCCGAGCAGAAGTCTGGACAGGCCCTGCAGCGCGGCCGCGATAAGGATCGAAATGATCGACCCGGACATCACGTTTCCGTAATGACGGAACGTCATGGATACGGGTGTCGCGATTTCGCTGATGATATTCATCGGCAGCATAACCGCGACCGGCTCTGTAAAGCTCTTCAGATAATGCAGCGGGCCGCATTTCATCTTATAATAGGTGATCAGCAGGAAGACCAGGATCGCCCAGCCGGCAATGATATTGATGTCAGAAGTCGGCGCGTACAGTCCGAGCAGCGACAGCAGACTCGAGAACGCGGAGAGCGCGAGAACCGCTCCGACAAAAGGCGAGAAGCCCTTGAAGTATTCTCCCATGTTTTCGCCGACGAGACTGTCCGTCTTCTCCACGATCCATTCGCAGATATGCTGTCTCTTCGTGTCGGCTTTTTCCTTCGTGCCGTGCGTCATGAACAGGCAGAAGAAAAAGATCGAAATGATCAGCATCCAGGAATTGATCTGTGACTCCGCGATCGGCAGCTCCTGCAGCGGCATCGGGATCGTAAAGAAGACCAGCGCGCCGTGCACCGCTATGCCCTCCTCATACGGGGTGAAAAGGATCTTCACCGCCATCGCCGCGGCAAGCGGCAGGATCATGCCTATGATCAGAAGAATATCGATCAGGCGGAACTTTGTTTTATCATTCATTTGCATCACCTGCCTTTACTTCGGGCTGGCCGCCGGTATTGGTTTGCCCGCCGATGTCAGCCTCGGCCTGACTACTTGTATCAGGCCCGGGCTGGCCGCGCCTTGCCCTCAGCATTATCGCGAACCGCGGGAAAAGCAGCGGAATAATCGTCGCCCAGGGATTCAGAAACGGCAGCTTGAACCCCAGAACCATTGCCAGAGCAAGCAGCAGATACCGTCCGATCTGAGAGAGAATCGCTGTCAGTCTGGCTTTTTTCTGCTCCATCGTCAGCGCACGGGTCAGCGTCATCCCCATCAGCAGGAAGTTCGCGATCGCCACGCCGCCTCCCAGCAAATTGCCGAAAAGGACCGGCAGACCCCACTTGCGCAGGATCAGGAAGACCGCTTCCATCAGAACGCTTAAAATCAGTGTCCAGAGCGCAATATAGCCTGTTTCTTTCTTAACTACAGGATCGAGCTGCACGCGGATCCGCCCCCTTTCGTACATAATGAAATATCAGTCAAAATCAGTCTCACTGCTGCTTCTCGCTTCAAAGCTCCCCAGAATCCAGTAAGATTCGTCCCTGCGCCGGTCGTCCGGCAGGTCGTGAATCATGCCGCCGACCCCGTCATCCTCGATCGTCGGCCAGGGAAGCGTTTCTTTTGTCGTAAAAACGATTCTCGCGACGGACTCGAGCGGCTGGTTGAAGGAGAAAGCCTTCACGGCAGCCTCGCCGCTGCCCGGTGTTATCCCGCTTCCGGGCTGATCGCCGCCGTCCGGCGCGACCGTGATCCTCGCAGATCCTTTGACGCAGTCCAGCAGCATCTCGACCCGCAGCCATCCAGCCGGATACTCTTCCCACCGGCGTGCGGAGCCGCCGCCCTTGACCCAGATCCAGCCGTCCGGGCAGAAAATCATGCGCACGGCTTCTTTCCCATGCGCGTCTTCTGCCTGGATCACTGCAGACGATCCGTTCCGCAGGCAGGCCGGATTAATGCGGAAAACCACCTGTGTCCTGTCCCCTGCCGCGACGAGCCTCTCTGCCCGTACGCGGTCATACGGATCTGCGTCCCGCAGTACCAGTCCGCGACCTTCCGGCACGTCCTCCACATCCACGTCACACCATTTCGGAATATACAGATTCCAGTCGCGGAGCTCCGTATGCGGCTCCATCGCGGCAAAATCGTCCTTGACGTCTGCATTTTCTATGCTGGTGATCGGCAGCGGAGCCTCCAACGCCCAGATATCTTCTTTATTTATACTGTAAGTCATGCGGAGCTTCTGCTCCTCCGGCCGCGGATTGCACTCCGCGATCCCGCGCATATACTGCGCGCCGAAGTTCTTCAGTCCGCCTTCATAACGGCAGGGGCTGATCTCCGGCACGAGTGCGGCCATATCCGCGAAATGAATTCCGTCCTCTCCGGTTACGATCGCAAGCGGCCACCTGTGTGCGCCGTTCCGCGACGGATTATAGACGAGAGCGTACCGGCCGTCCTGTGTTTTCTCGCCCCAGACCTTCGCCGTATTGGTCTCCAGCGACCAGGCGTTGACCTTGTCCGACCATGTCTCACCCCGGTCCGATGAACGGATCACAGCACCGGTCTTATAGATCCCGATCACGTCCCCGTCCGGCAGTGTGTAATATGAAAGCGCCGCGCCGCCCGGAGCAGTGAAAAGCTCCGTATCGTAGCGCTGCTCCTCCCACCATTGCTGTACAACCAGCCGGTTATTCAGGAATTCGCGGCAACCTTCGACAAAACCCGCGTCCTCCGCCTCTTCAAAACAGGGAAAAACATCGATATTCCCGCGGTTGTATCCGCCCGGCTCGTTATACCGCAGGAAATAAACCGGCGAATAGCTCAGGTCCGGATAGATCTCGCGGACCACACGCCCGATCCCGTAGCCATTATTCGGATTCAGATGAATATGCGGCGAAATCCCGTAAAAAGCGCTCACGAGCAGTCTGCCCGTGCTTGTCACATAGAAACCCATCCGCTGATGACAGTTCGGGATGACCGTATCCCCGAGCAGCTCTTTACCCGGGCCAGCATACGGCGCTGTCGGGACCTCGATCGTCGGGAAAACCATTACCGGATCGCTCCAGTGCCGACCGTCTTCCGATACGGAGAGCAGGGTCTGTGACGGCGGCTCATGCTCTGTCTTTGTATTGGACAGATATTCCACGAAGAACCGTCCTTGCCACCAGGCGATCATCGGCGCGTGATTATAGGTCCAGCCAAGGCCGTCGATCGCGCATTCCGGATTCCGGCAGGCCCGCAGGATCTGATAGTTTTTCACACCCTTTACATGCGGCAGACCACCGTCGTGGAAACGGATATCCGCGTTCTTACTGCCCTCAACCCGAATCGGATCGCTCTGCAGAAGCTCTTCCCGGTATGTCATATCTGTCCCCTCCTCTGGCTTGCCCGCGCATGGACTCATTGCAGTGCTATTAAAACAACTGATCCTAATATTAACACAATTCCTCTCATATCTCAACTAAAATATTAACATCTTATGATATAAAGAACCCAACGCCCCTGTGATCCGTTTTTCAGAGATTGCTCTGTGTTTTCCTTTTCTTCCTTTTCAATTTGTGGTATAATTCTTTTATCATAATTCGGGGAGGCATAATCATGAAGTATTCCGTTCAGATGTACTCACTTCGCAATGAGATCCACAATAAAGAAGACCTTCGCCGCCATCTGTATGAGCTTCGCAAGATGGGCTTTGAAGGCGTTGAATTCGCCGGTTATTATGATCTTGATCCGGTCACGCTCAAGGGACTGTGTGACGACGCCGGTCTGATCATCACCGGCACACATTATAATATGAAAGGCTTCATGCCCGACACGATCGATGAGACGATCGCCTATCACAAGGCGCTTGGTCTTCGTACGATCGGGACCGGCGGCGGACCTCACAGGACCGACGCGGAGGCTGACCGCACCGCGCTCATCTTTGAATGGGCCAACAAATACGGTGCCGACAAGGGTGTACAGTTCTACTATCATACGCATTATACCGAATTTGAGAAGCTGGAGTCCGGACGTCTGCCGATCGACGTCATCAAGGCCGGTGCTTTCCTGCAGATCGATACCTACTGGAGCTTCTACGCGGGTATCGATACCCGCAAGTTCTGTCTCGACAACAAGGACCGCGTTATCGCTCTGCACATCAAAGACGGCAATGACGGTACGCCCTGCGCGCTCGGCGAGGGACAGTGCGACGTAGAGAACATGATCCAGGTCGGCAGGGATCTGGGACTTGAATGGCTGGTTCTGGAAAACGATGATCCTGTACCGACAGGCCTCGAGGATGTACAGCGAAGCATGAACTGGCTGAAGGCACACGATGCGGACCTCCAGTAAAAACGTAACGCCGGATTCCGAAGCATTGGATTCCAAAACGCAGGATATGGACACGCCCGGCTCTGCCGCACGTCAGCCGGGCGTTTTTTCACGATTCTGTTACCGAATCATTTATCCGCTGGTCTGGCTGTTTCATCCGAAAATGCAGACCGTCGGGCTCGAGAATCTGCCGAATGAGCCCTGCATTCTGGTAGGCAATCACTCTCAAATGTACGGTCCGATCTCGGGTGAGATCTTCTTCCCGCATCATGACCGTAAGCATCTGTATATCTGGTGTACAGCCGAAATGATGCACCTTAAGGAAGTCCCTGCCTATGCCTATCAGGATTTCTGGAGCGGCAAGCCGGTCTGGATCCGCTGGTTGTACAGGATCGCTTCGTATATCATCGCGCCGATTTCCGTATGCATTTTTACAAACGCTAATACGATCCCTGTATATCGGGACCGGCGTGTTCTGGATACTATCAAAGAGACCTGTGCGCGCCTTTCTGAAGGACACAGCGTTCTGATCTTCCCGGAGTGCTATACCCCTCATAATCAGATCGTCCACGAGTTTCAGGAAGGTTTTGTGGACACTGCTAAGCGTTACTGGCGCGCTTCCGGCAAGGCCGTCTGTTTTGTCCCGCTCTATATCGCGCCTAAGCTTCGCAGGATGTATGTCGGGCAGCCTGTCCGCTACGATCCTTCCGCTCCCGCCAAAGAAGAGCGGCAGCGGATCTGCGAGGCCATGATGGACGGTATCACGCAGATCGCGACATCGCTGCCCCGTCACCGTGTCGTACCCTATCCCAATATTTCCAAGAGAGACTATCCCTATAATACGTCTGAAGCAGATCCGCCTGCAGACAAGTAACACCCGGAGGAGTATCCATTTACATGAGAAAACCTGTAGTAGACTATAGACAGTTCCGTTTTTCCAAGCTCAATACGCCTGAATTCTCCCACCTGAAGCTGCTGGCCGGGTGGATCGGTTATTTTGCGCTGTACTTCCTGACGGAGAATCTGATCCCCGCGGAGCGCTGCACGCCCGTGCACATCTGGCTTGACGATATCATTCCGTTCTGCGAGGTTTTTGTTATCCCATATACAAGCTGGTTCCTGCTGATCGTCGTATCGCTGCTGTGGTTCCTGCTCTACGACCCCAAGCAGTTCAGCAATCTGCAGATCTATATCATCATCACGCAGATCGCCGCGATGGCGGTCTATATTCTCTTCCCCAACCGCCAGGATCTGCGGCCAACGGTCTTCCCCAGAGACAATTTCCTGACAGATGTAGTCCGGTTCATCTATGCGTTTGATACCAACACCGGCGTCTGTCCCTCTCTGCACGCGGCCTATTCTTTCGGCATCGCGTCGGCCTGGCTCCGTGAGAAGGACGCGGCTCCCTGGACCAAGGCTTTTATCGTCATCCTTGTTATCATCATCTGCGTGGCTGTAACCTTTGTCAAACAGCATTCCGCGCTCGATGTCATCGTCGCGATCCCGCTCGGGATCTTCGCTGAATGGTTCGTTTATATTCGTCCTAAAAGAAAAGCTGCCAGAACAGGAGGCGCAGTCTAATGAAAGAATTCATCCGTGTCGTTAAGTTTACGTTGTTTTCGCTGAGTGCAGGTCTGATCGAGATCGGCGCGTTTACGCTGCTGAATGAGATCCTGCATCTGGATTACTGGGTCAGTTATCTGATCGCGCTCGTGCTCTCGGTCGTCTGGAACTTTACCCTGAACCGCAAGTACACGTTCAAATCCGCCGCGAACGTCCCGATCGCGATGCTTAAAGTCGCTCTGTTCTACGCGGTCTTCACGCCGCTGTCCACCTGGCTGGAGCACTGGTATACGACCGGACTCGGCTGGAACGAATACGTAGCGACGATCCTCAATATGCTGCTCAACTTCGTCACGGAGTTCCTGTATCAGCGGTTCTTCGTATTCGGCAAGAGCCTCGATACAAACGCGGCCGCGGCGAAAGAAAAAAGTGGTGAGGACGCGGTCGCAGAGACCGCAGAGACCGTAAGCGCGGCGGAAGCCGTCGCCGATGTCGCGGCGGAAACTGTCACCAATAACAAGGAAAGCTGAAATGCCGGTCGGAGTTATCGTTAATGTTTTATCCTGGTCGCGACCGGCCTTTCCATTATGAAAATAAAAGAAATCCTCATCATCAACATGGTGCCGGCCATGCTTCTTGTCATGCCGGTCAGCAGTCTCTGGATGAGGATTATGGGGTAGAATCGGTTTTTTCTGCGGCTTTTTCTGCGGTTTTTCACAGCCGCTTTTTTATTCGCTTTTTTCGGTTTATTTGTCTTCCGGTGCCGGTCCGATTGATCCGCGCGGGATGAAAACCGGCGGAATCTTGATCATAATTCCTGTATTATGATCCGGATGCTCGAGGATGTCGAGCATGAATTCAAGCGCGACTTTTGTCATCTTGTCTGTTTGATGGGCAACGGATGAAAGCGCAGGCTTGGACATCTGATAAAGATTGGTATTATTAAAACCGACTATACTGATCTGATCAGGAACCCCCACTCCTCTTTGCGCGAAATAGTTGATTCCGTACAGAGCCAGATCATCCGTCTGGAAGAAGATTGCTGTCGGTTTTTCTCCATCAGGAAAATCCATCACATCACTGATACATTTTTCAATATCGGAATGATGCTGTTCATCATCATAATGTACGATATATTTAGGATTCACAGGTATATTCTTCTCCAACAGGGCATGATAATAACCTAATGTACGGAATGCCGTGAAATACAGGAATGAGTGATTTATGATCATCGCGATCCTTCTGTGACCCAGCTCGATCAGATGCTTCACGGCTTCATAGGCTCCGAATTCATCATCTGATGTAATCGAACACAACGGATAATGTACATCGTTCAGGCAGATCGTAGGTATCTGGCTGCTCAGCCTGTCCAGCAGCTCCGGATCGATAGAAGAAGCAGCAAAACAACCATCATATGTTTCTTTTGTAATACTATTGATTCGGGGATCATTCTCAGCCATAAAGTCCATCGAGATATTCTTCTGACTGCAGTAAATCAGAAAATGTGAGAAAAGCTCGGAATGATAACTGTATGGATTATGAATCTGCTCGACGACAGGAGTCGTAATCAAGAATAAGAAATGCAGCCGTTTATTGTCTTTAATGACATTTCTTTTTTTCCAGTCAAGTACGACAGAACCGACGCGGCGCCTTTTCTGGATAAACCCGTCCTCTGCGAGATGTCTCGTAGCCTCCCGCATGGTCGTAATGCTGACATTATACTGTTCCCTCAGCTCCTGTTCAAAGGGGAAAGAAGAGCCTATCGGGTATGTTCCGTCGAGGATCTTTTTCTTCAGATCTTCATAGATATTCTGATATAAATATCTTTTCTTATCTGCTCCGGCTGCTTCGCTCATCATAATCCCCTTTCTGTCCCGTCTGTCAGGAAAACAAATAATAATATACTAATTATTATCTTATTTGTCAAATTAATATCGCTTGAACTGCCGCAGAAATTCCCATACAAGACCGGCGGCACTCGGTGACACAACATGCGGCATATTGTCCACACAAATAATACGCATACCGGGCGTTCCGTCTTCCCGCATATAATCGATCACCGCATGATCCGTATCCAGGAGCCGGATCATCTTTGCGTCCCCACCGGGCGCTCCGCACATCTGCCTTGCGGGATCCGGATCCCCGGCTGCTTTCATACACTCCTCCGGCGAAATATCAGAGCATCCTGAAGCATACAGGCATCTGCGGAAGAGCATATATTTCTCTTCCGGTGTCCCGGGCTGTTCGTCTTTTCCGAGAATACCGGTAAATTTAACACCGTTCTGATTCAACGGGAAGATCCGCAGGAATTCACGCAGTCCTGCATAGATACAGACCGGGAGACCGATTTCACGGACTTTTGCCAGCATCGCGTCATCAGCGAGCGCCGGCCAGCTCATCAGATTCGAACCGTTCGGCGCATAGGCCGCGAACCGTTCCGGATGTGTCAAAGCTGTATAGCGTGCCCAGGCGCCGCCCCCGGAAAACCCGATAATATAGACTCTTGTTTTATCGATGGGCAGAATCGGGTCCGCTCTGTCCATTGCATAGATCGTGTTGTCCGTCTCCGTATTTGCAGGCAGGACAAATACAGCTCTGTCCCTCTTGATGACTTCATGAACGTATCCGCTCGCTTCCATATCGGAAGCAAGGCCGTTAGCCTGGCCACCGTGGATCAGGACGACTTCTGGCAGCTTTTCGCCTTCTGCCAGATCAGACGGAACAAGAGAAACCCAGGAATGTTCCCTTCTGTCCTCCGGATGATACTCTCTGTCATATCCCCGTTCTTTCCAGTAAAGATCCGCAGCCGGATTCACATCATTGCCGGTGGAAGGATACCCTGCCTGCAGATCGGCCACAGCTTCTCCCATTTTACTGTTGATAAAGGCTTCTATATCAAAATCGCTGTCGCCAAGTCTGCGCACATGTTCTTTCTGCGTCTGCGGAACCAGCTGTTCTCTTAGTTCTTTCCGTGCGGGCGGACAGTAATCGATGAATTGTCTGTTCCAGAATTCTTTATTCTTATACGAATACTCTTGGTTCATTTCTGCACTTCTTTCTTTGCGGCAGGCCCGCCAGCAGGCCGTCCCGGAATGAGACAGCCCGCAGCGGCCTGTTATACGCTTTTCGGCTTAATCAAAGCCTTTGAAATCTTTGGCCTGCTGAATCAGCTCTTCCGCAGATTTATGGATCAGCCAGCGCTCTGCCTCGAGCTTTCTGACGTCTTCCTCAACAAGCCTGACGTAGTTCTCCTTGCTGCCGTAGATCTCCAGCAGTTTTTCTTTGCTGAAAGGAATCACCGTTCCGTCATCAATATATGTCGCAACCGGGACATCTACATAAGGCGTACGGATTCCGCCCTTCTGGTTACCGTATTCATCCATGACGAACTGAGTGTTCGGTTTTTCACCCACACACTCGATATTCTGTGCACGCGGAGCAGGAATCCCTTTTTCGACCCATTCTTTCAGGTTGTGGGAACAACTGACCATGATATGTTTCATCGCAAGATTCTCAAAATCGAATCGTTCCCTCGGCCAGGAAATCTGTTCCGGCTTCCTGCCCGCCCGTATGTAGTCATCATAACACGCTGCAACCTGTACATCATGCCGATACGCAAACCGAAGCGCTACTCCAGCTACTTCGTACCATCTCATCTGGCCTTCCGGCAGATCCATGTCCGGACTTCTCCAGGTACAAGCCCAGAACGGATGAGGGAATACTCCCCGCAGATCTCCGGCGGTTTTCAGTTTAATAAACGGAATGTCTACTGGCAGCATGTTTCTGGGATCTTCATTTGACCAGAAATCTTCATCCCGGTTCAGTGAGCCGCCAGGAGTCATCTGATACTGCAGAATTCCATCATAAATCGACTTTCCTTCTGCATCTCTTAGAAATCTGTTAAACACATAAGCATATGTGATCTGATACTCCAGACCCGTCATTAATAAATATCGGACATTATATCCGTAAGTCGGGCTTCCTGGGGCCGCCTTCCGCAAGCCAATGCCAAGTTCAGCCAGTGCATCATACATCAGCCCTTTCTCAAAAGAGTCGTCTGTAAGTCTGCCGTCTGGCAAATAATGATCAATACGAAGTTCCTTAGGAACCGGATTATCAAAATTCAGATCTTTATACCGATCATAATCAAAGGCCTTCATGCCAAGAAAACCGCCGTCCGAACAGGAGAATCCGATCCACATATCTCCGCTGTCCATCATATACTCGAAGGTCAGTCCCCAGCCAGCTCCTGCCATGTCAACATATTCTGTTCCATTCATAGGCTCGACAAAAATATGACCGCTGAACTTTGCAGGATCCGCCGGTTTCCGGACAAGAATACGGGTGCAGTAATCATTATCCGGATAAGCAACCATCGCAGTCTGGCCGTCTTCGCTCCAGGTATAGACATTGCTCTTCCCGCGGATCAGATATTCCTCTTCCACATAGCCGTAATCCTCCAGGTTGATGGGATCGACCTGATGATACGCACTGTAAAGGGGTCTATGCTCCACCGTGATCGGCAGCTTTTCAAAGGAACATGGGGGCATGCTCTTTTTCTCTAAAGGATATAAACCTTTTAACATACTTATCTCCTTTTGGAACCTGCAGACAGGCTCCGCTTAATCTACAATCAGTTTTCCCGTCTCTGTATTTCTGCGGAAATGCTTGAAGAAATCCCAGATATCGGCAGGATTGCACGGGAAAACATCATGGCAGTTATTCTCAGTCGCGATATAACGGATGTACGGAATTCCGTCACTTCCGAGAATGTCGCCGAAATAGCTGTTTACACCCAGTTCTTCTACGATATGACCGTTCTGTACCGGCAGTCCGATGGCCTGTTCCACCGGATCGTCCGACTCATATGCTTTCCGGACATCCACAGAATAGTCATACATCGGAAGATGGTTGATCCTGCACCACATATCGACGCCGCGCAGGTTATGCATAACCGCTCCTCCGGTCTCGTAATACCGCATGGAAATCGGGAAAATCGGATTCATGAAGTTCTCGTTCAGGCCTCCGGTAATGACGACCGGCATGCCAATCTCAGCGACTTCCTCTATGAGCCTCGGCGTCTCTCTGTCCCGCAGTTCTCCGTACTTGTCAGGATACATCCGGGTCGGATCTCCCGGAACATTGTAGGAGTAGCAGATGTTGAGGGAGCTGACGCCGGCGATTCTCTTCGCGTGACTGATCGCAAGCCAGGAGCTCATAATGCCGCCATAGGACATTCCGGTGAGATAAATCCTCTGCGGATCCACATCATAGGAAGCGATCGCCGTATCGATCAGAGAATCGATACTGTCCCCATCCAGCGTCTCCGTGCAGAAAACAGCCAGATCATCCGGTCCGTCCGCTGCGAGGTCCACAAAGCCCTGATTCTCCATCTCGAAAAGTTCCATATTGGTCTGGATGATCAACGGGAGCTTGTCAGCCGATCTTCTGTGCATCGGGATATAAGAAGCCCAGTTGCCGCGGACTCCGTCGTTCCAGTGAACGATCTTCTCGATGCCGCGCTGGCGCCAGTGTTCTATGACCTCCGGTTCATCCCCGTTCGGATAGGTCAGTGTCAGCTTGATCAGCTTCATCCGCGCCTCTCCGACGGGAGAATCGATATAACGGATCAGGTCAAACTTAACATTACCCTCCCGAATCATATGATATCCGTAGCTTTTCAGTACGTC
>CACZPA010000168.1 GCA_902782895.1 uncultured Eubacteriales bacterium | reverse complement strand
TCGCAGAAACGCAGGAACGCGGAAGCCTTCCAGCATCCGGCCGTCGTCAGTCTGCCGCCGTCCACCGCGCCGTTGTTGGCAACGACACCGATCGTGCCGCCGTTAAGGCGCATAAAACCGGTAACCATGCTCTTGCCGTATGCCGCACGGACTTCCAGGAAGTCATTCGCGTCAGCCAGCTCCGCCAGTACCGGAAGAATATCCATGCCGGCAGAAGCCGCGTCGTCCAGCGTCTCGGAAACACGGTTCAGATCGTCACGATCATCATAGATCGGAGCGTCCTCTTCATTGTTAGCCGGAAGCATATCCACAAGCGCGCGGACCTTGCCTGCGGCCTGCTCAAAATCATCACATACGAAATCAGCCAGACCTGTCTTCTCGGCATGAACCGCGCCGGAAGCGATCTGATCGAAGGAAGTGCCCTTCTCCATCGCGTTCGCGCTGGAAACGAAAAGTTTAGAATCCTTAGCCGTCATGAAAGTGAAATCACACAGCCCCGGGATCAGAGCAGCTCCGCCTGCCGCCGTACCCGCTACAACCGCGATTGTCGGGACAACGCCGGAAGCCTTGGCAAGCGCCGCGTAAATCTTACCGTATCCTGCCGCCGCGTCGATCTGTTCTGTCAAACGCAGACCTTCCGAATCCAGAATGCCGATTACCGGCGCGCCGGACTCCATCGCTCTGCCGATCAGGGCCGCGATCTTCTGCGCGTGCATCTCTCCAACGGCTCCGCCCATAGAAGCCGCGTCCTGGCTGAATACGAATACCAGTCTCTCTTCAATGGTGCCGTAACCTGTCACCACGCCGTCCGCTGCGACATCCGCCGCTTTGCCGTTGAAATCGGTGCTTCTTGCCTTAACAAAAGCTCCGGTCTCTACAAAGCTCTCCGGATCCAGTATGGACTGAATCCTCTCACGGGCCGTCTTGGCGGTGGCTTCGATGGCAGTTCGTCTGGTTCTGAGTTCCTGAATCTTGTCCATCTTGTTCGTCGAACCTCCCAATTATTATTCCATACAACGCAGACTGCAACGTCTGCAGTAAAGCAACAAACTGTGACAAACCGGAAAACCTCAGCAAAAACACCTTGCGTAAATCCGGTTTGTACCAATTACAATTATATCTCATGCGTTGTAAAGTTTCAAGAGCAAAATAAGAAAAAGCACCGCGGATTTACTGCCTTATTACGGCAATAAAACGCGGTGCGGCATTATACTGTTTCGGGACCGCCGGAAGATCCCCTGTCTCCGTCTTCAGCGCCTTTTTCCGGAGATCTGGGGTTGATAACGGCTCTTGATATCCTCGATCTGCTCCGGCTTCAGTCTGCAGTAATGTCCCTCCTGCAGATTGCCAAGCGACAGCCCGGCAAATCCGATTCTCTTCAGACGCAGCACCGGGAAACCGACAGCCTGCGCCATCTGACGGACTTCGTGATTCTTCCCTTCGTAAAGCGTGAACTCCACATGCGTCGCGTTCTCGCCGGATTTAAGGATCCGCACGACCGCCGGCGCGCTTTTCACGCCTTTCGCAAGCTTAACGCCCGACTCAAGGGCTTCGAGTGCTTCCGCCGTCGGATGCCCTCTCAGTACCGCTTCATAGACGCGCGGAATATGATTCTTCGGATGGGTAAGCAGATAATCCAGATCGCCGTCGTTGGTCAGAAGCAGCAGCCCTGTTGTCTGATAGTCCAGCCGTCCGACCGGATACAGCCTTACACCCGGGATCTTTACCAGCTCACAGACATTCGGCCGGTTAAACTGATCCCGTACCGTCGTCACATAGCCTGCCGGCTTATGCAGCATCACCGTGATTTTGCCCACAGCCGGACGCAGTACTTTCCCGCGGAAACGCACCTCGTCCCGGTCCGGATCGATCTTGGTCCCAAGCTCCACGACGACTCCGCCGTTGACAGAAACCTGTCCCTGAACGATCCATTCTTCGCATTTTCGGCGGGATCCGGCACCGCAGTCAGCCATATATTTCTGCAGACGTACCAGTTCAGCCATGGATCAGAACCCCATGTCCTTGAATACGCCCTTGAGCGCGGGATAGATCTTATGGAAAGTCTGATAGCGCGCTTCGTATCTTGCCGTCAGTTCCGGATCCGGGTAGTCGGTATGGACGACCTTGATCAGCTTGCCGCAGGCTTCCGCGACACTCGCGAACTGTCCGCAGGCGACCGCCGCCAGGATTGCGCCGCCGTATCCGGGGCCTTCTTCGCAGGCAGGCATATCGACCGGAATACCGAAAATATTCGCGATCATCGTTCTCCACAGCGGACTCTTCGCGCCGCCACCGCAGATCATCGTCCGCTCGATCTTCACGCCAAGGCTCTTCGCGACCTCATAGGAATCGCGCAGCGCATAGGCAACGCCCTCGAGGACTGCCTGGGTCATATCCGCGCGTGTCGAATCCATCGTCAGTCCGGTAAAAGTACCGCGCGCGGACGTGTCATTCAGAGGAGAACGTTCGCCCATCAGATACGGCAGGAAATAAACGTGGTTTTTGCCGAGCTCGCCGATCTTGCTCTGCTCGCCATTAAAATCTTCCGTCCCCAGGATGTCTTCCATCCACCACTTATTGCAGCTTGCCGCGCTCAGCATGCAGCCCATCAGATGATAGGAACCGTCCGCGTGCGCGAAGGAATGCAGCCCGTTGAAGCTGTCCACGCCGAACTTGCTGCTGGAGATAAAGATCGTTCCGGAAGTGCCGAGCGACAGATTGCAGGCTCCGTCACCGATCGTGCCCGTTCCGACCGCTGCCGCTGCGTTGTCTCCGGCGCCTGCCGCTACGACCACATGATCGTTCAATCCCCAGGCTTCGGCGATTTCTTTTTTCACGACGCCGACCTTGTCGAAGCTTTCATAGAGATCCGGCAGCATCTCTCTCTGGATGCCGCAGATCCGGATCATCTCTTCGGACCAGCACTTATGCTCGACATCCAGAAGCAGCATACCGGAAGCATCCGAATAATCTGTGCAGTGTACGCCGGTCATTTTATAAGCGATATAATCCTTGGGCAGCATGATCTTGCAGATCTTCGCGAAGTTCTCCGGCTCATGCTTTGCAAGCCACAGGATCTTAGGCGCGGTAAAGCCCGCGAACGCGATATTGGCCGTATAAGCGGACAGCTTGTCCTTACCGATCACATCGTTCAGATAATCGGTCTCTTCCTGCGTGCGTCCGTCATTCCACAGGATCGCGGGACGGATTACAGCGTCGTTTTCATCCAGCACGACCAGACCATGCATCTGTCCGCCGAAACTGATTCCGGCGACTTTTGCCGCGTCTGTTCCGTCCAGCAGCTCCTTCATGCCCTCACATACGCCGTTCCACCAGTCCTCCGGATTCTGCTCCGACCAGCCCGGATTCGGGAAAGCGATCGGATATTCCTTGGACGCGATCTTAACGATCGCTCCGTTTTCGTCCATCATGACCAGTTTGACGGCAGATGTTCCCAGATCTACACCGATATAATACATTTTAACTCCGCTCCTTACCTGTTGTTTATTGTAAGCACCGCATCCGGTAATCCCTCGCAGGACGCCGTAATCCGTGCCTCTTCTTCTCCGTTCCTGTATACAAGCACACCAAGTCTTCCAAAATACAGTTTCAGACTGTCCCTGCCATAAAGCTCCGGATCCGAAAGATTCCCGTTGTCCAGTGACTCGGTCTCGACCGCTCCTTCTACCGTGATCTTTACTCTGCCCGATGCCCGGAAGCACAGGTTCCCGTCCTTATCGACACATTTTAAGCGCAGCATCCGGTACTCTCCGGAGTCCATCGCAAGCGCCGGATCCGTCCCCACGTCTTCCCAGACGAGCCTTGTCGCAGGGCCTGGCGTGTGCAGATGGAATTCCGCGGCTCTCTTGCCACCCTTAAGACCGTAGACATCGATCTGTCCCGGCTGCCATGGCAGGAAACCTTCAACTACATGATCCCTGCAGTCCGCCGGACGAGGTGTATAGAACCGCTTACCGTTCAGATACAGCTCGATTTCTTCGCAGTTTGTCGCGATCCTGTACGGAATCACGGTCCGCCGGAACATCGGGAAATCCCAGTGCTCCTGATATGGCGGCACGTCCCAGTGCTCTTTGACATCTTCATCCGGCACCGTATAATCCAGCACGGCGAAATGCACCATCGGCTCTTCGTTCCAGTAACTCTTCAGCTGATAGAACATCGGCTTGCGGACTCCGTTCGTTCGGATCGGCGATCCGCTCCAGCCCTGCGTCGGATATGTACCCGCTTCTCCCAGATAATCGATTCCGGTCCAGATAAAACCGCCGATGCACCAGGGATATTCCTCCGCCTGCAGTACCGGAACACGCAGGGAAAAGTTCTGCATCTGCTCCGGATCTCCCATGAAATACTGGAAGACTTCTGTCCCCAGAATCAGCCTGTCCGGCAAAGCTTCGTGTATCTGCGGATACCACTGTTCCTGATAATTGCAGCAGATAAGATCGGTAATCCTGGCAATTCTGTCGATTCTGCCGATTTTTTCGTCAAGATCGAAGATCTCCGTCTCATCCGCCTCATCGACGAATTTCTGAATATCCGCGACTTTACCCGCGTCAATATTGCTTTTTTTCTTAAAGTGAGGATTCATCGCGTAGCAGACCGGCCGCGACGGATCAAGTCTGTGCGCTTCCTCTACCAAGGTCCGCAGGATCGCAAGCATGCTGTCCTGTCCCTGGTTTTCCACTTCGTTCCCGACGCCCCAGAAAAGAATACTCGGATGATTGCGGTCTCTTTCGATCATCGCCGCGAGATCCGCAAGTGTTTCATCATAGTAACGTGTATGGGAACCGGCCGTCCATTTATCAAAGGCTTCCTCATACAGGTAGAAGCCCATCTCATCGCATAACTCTGCAAACCCGCTGTCATACAGGTGATGCGCCGCGCGGATTGCGTTGCAGCCCATCTCCTTCAGCTCCGCCAGTCTCTCGCGCCACAGCTCCTTGTGAAAAGCGATTCCGCAGGCGGCATAATCCTGATGAATGCACACCCCGTGCAGGCGGACCTGCTTTCCGTTGATAAAGAGGCCTTTCCCGGGCACGAGCTCCTCCGTACGGATCCCGATCCGCATCTGCACACAGTCGGATTCGTTTTCCAGAATCAGATCATACAGATAAGGATCTTCAGCCGACCAGCGTCTCGCCTTCTTCAGGTTAAGGCAAAGCTCACCCGTGCCGGATACCGTCTGGTCCCCGATCGTCGCTGTGAAAGGACGGTTGTCGCCTGTGCTGACCGTAATCACCGCGTCCTCTCCGTCCGGTTCCGTCTTTACTACGATTTTCCTCTCGTCAAAAGGATCCGCACCTGTCGTGATCAGCCGCACAGGTCTGTAGATTCCGCCTCCGCTGTACCAGCGGTCCTTCGGATGCTGATCCGCCTTGATCTCCACCAGAATCGTATTCGCGCCCCGCACAAGCAGCGACGTAATCTCTGTCCGGAAGGAACTGTAACCGTATCCCTGTCTGCAGGCAAACTGGCCGTTCACGGAAACCGTGCAGTTCTCCATGACTCCGCCAAAATCCAGAAAATATCTTTTTCCGGATTCCGGTGAAATCTCCAGTATTCTGCGGTAGTAAACCGTCCCGTACTCCGCACGGTAACCCTGTGATCCACCCTGCTCCAGCTGCGGATCAAGCGCGGTCCGCAGCACATAATCATGCGGAATTCTTACCGGTATGAACTGCTCCTGCCCTTCCCCGGCGAACTCCCAACCGTCAAGTAGGAATTGCTCCTGTCTCTTCTGTGTCTCCGGCTTCCTGTTGTTCACGTGTAAATTCCTCCATATGCGGCAGCTGTGACAGATCTGACAGATTGAAATACCGCATAAAACTCTCCGTCGTGCCGAACTGCACCGGGCGGCCGGGCGTTTTCAGACGGCCTTTTTCCTCGATCAGGCCATACTCGGCAAGCCGGTTCACCACCGCGTCCGAATGCACGCCGCGGATTTCCTCGATTTCCATCTTGGTCACCGGCTGGCGGTAAGCAATGATTGCCAATGTCTCCAGCTGCGTTTCTGTCAGCTTGACATTCTCCATCTCCGAATGAAACAGTCTGCGGATATACGGATACCAGGAAGAACGGGTCGTCATCTGCAGTTTATCGCCGATCCGGACGATCTGCATGCCCCGGTTCCGCTGCTCATAATCAGCCGTCAGCCGCTCTGCTGCCTTTTCGACAGCCGGAAGATCCACACATAACGCCTGCGCAATAAGTACCATGGGGACACTTTCACCAGACGCGAAAAGTAAGGCTTCCAGCGCCTGTTCAAGCTGCGTTTCCGGTACCGCGGGGATCTGCTCCTCAAGTACTGACGGCTCAGGATTTTTTTGGGTCAGTTCCTGCTCCGTTTCCTGATTTCTCTCCAGTTCCATACTGTTCTCCTTCATCCGGACCTGTGTCGTCAGGTTCGGCTACTATATCGGGCTCCGGGCCGGTGTTGTTTTCGGGCTCCGGATTATATTCAGGCTCTTCGTTGTCGTCGGGCTCGGGTTCAGCGTTTTCCGCAGGACCAGTGATTTCTGCAGTCTCTGAAATTATCTCTCCCTCGGGCACATCTTCTCCGGATTTCTCCGTCTCCCCCGGCTCCTGCTCTTTGCCTTTTCGCTTGACCAGGATATCATCGAAAGCTCTCTCCTGCGTCAGCGTTACCAAGCTGTTCCGGTCCAGCTCCAGCAGCGCCAGGAAATACATGATCTCCTCCTGGCGGGACCGGCTCGCCCCGCGGATCTTCAGGAAGCTGACCGTATCGATCGCCTCCAGCGCGCTCATCAGATCCTTGATCTTATCTTCGATCGAAAAGTCTTCGCGTTCTACAGAGCGGAAATTCGAACGAATCGGATCGATGCTGTCGGCTTTGCTCTGCAGTACCGTGCGGAACATCTCCGACAGGCCCTCCAGAGAAACATTGCTGAGCAGCCGGTCGACGGACGGATAATAGCGGTATTTCCGCTCGTCCTCGCGTTCCCGCACGATCGTCAGACGGTCCGGCGGCGTCTGCATCTCTCGCATCTGCGCGGCCGCTTCTTTATACCGTTTATAAGCAAGAAGTCTTTGGACCAGCTCTTCGCGCGGGTCTTCCTCTTCCTCTTCTTCATTCTCCGGCGGAAGCAGCATCCGCGCCTTGATCTCGATCAAAGTAGCAGCCATGACGATGAATTCGCTGGCGATCTCCATATTCCGGTGATTCCACTCATCCAGCGCCTCAATATACTGCTCTGTAATCTCGTGGATCGGAATATCGTATATATCTACTTTGTTCTTACTGATCAGATAAAGCAGGAGATCAAGCGGACCCTCAAACGCCGGTACATGTACCTGTACGGCCATTCCACCACCTCCTGCCGAATGAATTTACTCAGTCTATTATAAAAGCCGCATGGCCTTTTGTCAAGGCAGTAAAAAAGCGCAGAGACTTATTGTAAGCCTCTGCGCGGGGATTAGCGGAACGATTATTCCTTGATCTCCTCAGCTGCGTCTTCTACAGCTTCTTTTACTTCCTCAGCCGCCTCTTTGACTTCCTCGACGACTTCCTCGGCAGCTTCCTTAACTTCCTCAGCTGCCTCTTCAACCTTCTCCTCAACCTGCTTCTCCGGCATCTTGGCTCCGCACTTCGGGCAGAAAGCGGTATCCGCGTTTACAGCCTCTCCGCAGACGGGGCACTTTACAAGGCCCTTCAGATCATTGATCTGATTGCGCAGATCATCGATCTTAGCCTTAGCTTCGTTAATGCCGGCGATGATCTTAGCGTACGGGCTGTCCGGATCGTCCTTGAAAGCCTCAAAGTACTGCTCGCCGATCTGCAGGAATGCGTCATGGATCTTGTTCTCTTCGCCTGTAATCTCGTTCTCGAGCTTTACAGTAGAGATAACGTTCTGAGCCTTCTTGCCAAGTTCTTTGCTGGTGGAATTGAAAATATCCGTAAGCTTATCAAATAATGCCATGATAAAAACCTCCCTTTACCTTGTTAACTGCAGTGTATCGCAAGAAATGAATTCCGTCAAGACCTGCAGGAAAAAAGTCACTGAATTTTTACAAATAATTCCAACTTTATAGACACTTTTAACGAATCTCGCCGACAGCTTCTTCTTTAGCCGCCGCAAGAGCTTCCTGTACACGCGCAGCGTTCTTGCCGCCGCCCTGCGCCATATTCGGCCGTCCGCCGCCGCGCCCGTCAACGATATTCATCGCGGTCTTGATGATCTTGCCCGCGTGAACGCCCTGCTTGACCGCTCCGTCCGTCGCCATGACCACGATCGACAGAGAATCCGTACCGCCCGCAAGAATGACAACGCTCTCGCCAAGCTTCTCCTTCAGGCTGTCTCCGAGATTCTTCAGTGCGTCCGCGTTCATTTCGGATCTGTAAACGGCGAGAACCGCGATTCCGTTCTTGTTCTCGGCATCCTTCAGCATCTCGTCCGCCTGTCCCGCGGTCATCTTGCTCTTCAGGGATTCCAGCTCCTTCTGCAGCTCACGGACCTGCTTCTGCAAAGCTTCCGCCGCCACCGCTACAGAATCCTTCTGTGCCTTCAGAACGGCCGCTGTCTTATCCAGCTCGTCCTCCATCTTCTCAACAGCTGCGAGAGCGCCTTCGCCCGTTACCGCTGTAATTCTGCGGACACCGGCCGCGGACGCGCTTTCGGAAGTGATCCGGAAATAGCCGACCTGAGAAGTGTTGGAAAGATGCGTGCCGCCGCAAAGCTCCTTACTGTAATCGCCCATGCATACGACACGTACGGTATCTCCGTACTTCTCGCCAAACAGAGCCATCGCACCGGTCTTGCGCGCTTCATCCAGGGTCATGATATCGGTATGAATCGGCAGCGCCGCCAGGATTTCCTGATTGACTTCGCGCTCGATCTTGCGCAGATCTTCTTTGCTGACCGCTTCAAAATGCGTGAAATCGAACCGCAGATGCTCGGCATCGACCAGTGATCCGGACTGCTGTACATGCGTTCCCAGAACGTTGCGCAGCGCTTTCTGCAGCAGATGGGTCGCGCTGTGGTTGCGGGAAACCGCCAGACGGTATTCCGTATCGACCAGCATCTCGGCCTTCTGTCCCTTCTCGACAAAGCCCTCGATAACCTCGCCGACATGACCGGTCTTGCTGCCAATCGCGTGAATCGTCGCGGTAACCTTAACGGTACCGGTCTCTGTCCGGATCATTCCGATATCACCGGTCTGTCCGCCCATTTCCGCGTAGAAAGGCGTCTTGTCCGTGAATACCGTCACGCTGTCTCCGGCATTTGCCGTCTCCAGCAGCTCCGTATCACCGGTCAGCGCAATAATGACGCTGTCATCCTGCGCTATGCGGTCATATCCGTCGAATTCCGTCTCCATCGCGGCGTCCAGACGGTTGTATACCGTCGCTTCCGCTCCCATATAGTTGGTCTTCTTACGAGCGTTGCGGGCGCGTATACGCTGTGCCTCCATCTCGGTGTGGAAGCCCTCTTCATCGGGCTCCATACCCTGCTCCTCCAGAATCTCGCGGGTCAGATCCAGCGGGAATCCATAGGTATCATACAGACGGAAAGCCTTGGATCCGTCGAGCTTGGCGCTGCCGGCTTTTTTCGCCTCCGCGATATCGTCCTGCAGAATCGCAAGTCCCTGATCCAGCGTCTTGTAGAAGTTCTCTTCTTCGTTGGTGATGATCTTGTTGATGTATTCCTGCTTCTCCCGCAGCTCCGGATACGCGTCCGCGGAGCAGCCGATAACCGTATCAGCCACTTCTACGATGAAAGGTCTCGTGATCCCGAGGAGTCTGCCGTGTCTGGCGGCTCTGCGGAGCAGTCTGCGCAGTACATAGCCGCGGCCTTCATTGGAAGGAAGAATACCGTCCGCGATCATAAAGGTCAGTGAACGCACATGATCCGTAATAACGCGGACCGATACGTCCGTCTTAGCGGTAGCTTCGCCCTGCTCGTACTCTACGCCGGCGATCTTGCAGACGTTCTCACGGATCGCGCGCAGCGTATCGACGTCAAACATCGAATTGACATCCTGTACCGCGACGGCCAGACGCTCCAGTCCCATACCGGTATCGATGTTCTTCTGCTTCAGCTCGGTATAATTGCCCTTACCGTCGCCATAGAACTGGGTAAATACGTCATTCCAGATCTCCATGAAACGGTCGCAGTCACATCCGGGTCCGCAGGTCGGTTTGCCGCAGCCGTACTTCTCACCGCGGTCATAGTAGATCTCCGAACAAGGTCCGCAGGGGCCTTCACCATGCTCCCAGAAATTGTCCTCTTTGCCAAAGCGATAGATGCGCTCCGCCGGTACTCCGATCTCTTCGTTCCAGATCTTGTAAGCCTCGTCGTCATCCTTATAAACAGAAGGATACAGACGGTTCTTGTCCATTCCGACGACCTCGGTCAGGAACTCCCAGCTCCAGTGCAGCGCTTCTCTCTTGAAGTAATCGCCAAAGGAGAAATTGCCGAGCATCTCGAAGAAAGTGCCGTGGCGCGCGGTCTTGCCGACGTTCTCGATATCGCCGGTACGGATGCATTTCTGGCAGGTCGTGACACGGCGGCGCGGAGGGATCTCCTGTCCCGTAAAATAGGGCTTCAGCGGCGCCATACCCGCGTTGATCAGAAGAAGGCTGTTGTCATTCTTAGGCACCAGCGAAAAGGACGGCATCCGCAGATGCTCCTTGGATTCAAAAAACGCAAGATACGCTTCGCGCAGCTCATTCAGTCCCATGTATTTCATATGCTCGACTCCTCTTTCTGTCTGTCATTTATATGACGGCAATAGTATCGATGGCATCCGTTTGACCGGAATCCATACGTTTTTATATTCTATCACTGCAAAGCGGATTCGTCAACCAAGAATCCGGAAGCTATAACATAAAAACGGGTGTGAAAAAGGATCCTCCTCCCTTTTCACACCCTGTTTGATTGACAGATTCCTTCCTGCTTACTTCTTCCAGGAGAACATCTTGTACAGGAAGCCTCCCAGATTAGTCAGATAGGTCGTTCCTTCCAGATCCGCGTCAAATGCCAGGAACACGGTCGGATAGAACAGCGGGATGTATGCGAGCGTACCGGTAGCGGTCTTCATCGCGGCCTGCGTCGTTGCCTCATCTGTGATCGCGGCAAACGCGTCCGTTACAGCCTGATCTTCGAACAGGGACAGATCCAGTCCCGATGCAGGGTCGAACAATCCCGCATAAGAAGCGAATTTGGTGGTCAGTCCGATCGCGATAAAGCCGATGTCAAAATCGCCCGTGAAGTACCGGCTCGTATCCGGAACTTCCTCGATATTGACCGTGAAGTAGGACTCTTCCATGTTCTCCTTAATGACTTCGCTTGCGGAGACCCAATCCTGATAAGCGGACGCGACGATCAGCGTGATCGTGAGTCTGCTGCTGTCGGAATAACCTGCTTCCGTCATCAGTGATTTGGACTTCTCCACGTCTCTCTCGTACTTGTCAACATCTTCCGTGTAATACTCGACAAGCGGTGTCGCAAGGTTATCCGCGACCATTCCGGCGTCATCCGTCGCGACTGAAACAACGTCAGGTTTATTAAGCGCATACGCAACGGCCTGGCGTACCTTGAAATCAGCTCCGGGCTTGCCGTCCGCGCAGTTGATCGTCAGGAATCCCACGTTATTGGCAGGCTGCGGATAGGAATATACATTGGTATACTCCTTGATAATGTTGTAGTTGGTCGCGCCGTACATCGCTTCATCAATGTCTCCGGCTTCAAACGCGGTCTCAACACTTCCCGTTACCAGCTTGCCCTTCAGCGTCTCGATCGGAACTTCTTCATAATAATCTTCAAAACGCTTGAGTGTAACGTCTCCGTTATCCGCGACGCTCTCCAGAACATAGGGTCCTGCGCCGTCTTCCTTCAGGCCGAGATTATCATTGATATCAGAGAGATTCGCCTCACAGAAAGACTTGTTGAGGATCGCCATCAACTGGATATACGGCAGCAGATCCGCAAAGCCGGCTCCCGTGTCCGCCAGCGGGAAGCTCCATGTGAAATGCGTGTCATCCTCGATCGTCATCGTAACCGTCTGGGAAAGGATCGACGACAAGGTGGAATTCTCGCTGCGAAGCAGGGAATACTCTACATCCTCGGACTTTACGGTATCGCCGGAGTGGAATTTCAGCCCTTCCTTTAACGCGAACGAAACGCTTCCGTCTGCGTTTTCCGTGTAGGAATCCATCAGCAGCGGGACGATATTACTGTCATTGTCCAGATAGAACAGGGAATCGTAGACCTGGCGGATGATTCCGTCCTCTGACTGCTTCGCGAAGAAGTCCGGGTCAAAAGACGTTACCGTATCCACGAGTGCCACTGTGAGCGTATTCGTTTCCTTACCGCCCGTCGTCGCGCGGGACTTGCCGGTACTGGATTTGGAATCGGAATTGCCGCTGGAGCAGCCCGCCAGACACATTACCAGCATGATTCCCGCCATCAGTAAACTGATTGCTTTTTTCATTGTTTCTCCTCCTTGTATTTGATTAAACTCCGTCATAGAGACGGCATTTCACAAAATGATTCTCCTCCACCTCGTGCCACTCGACCTGCTCTTTGCAGGACGGTTTCGCATATGGACAGCGGCTTGCGAAGCGGCAGCCCTGCGGCGGATCCACAGGACTCATAACGTCCCCCTGCAGGATCATCCTGTCCTGTTTCTTTTCCTTCGGCGGGAAAACCGGCGTCGCCTGGAAAAGCGCCTGCGTATAAGGATGCGCCCGGTTCTTGTAGACCAGCTCCATCGTACCGCGCTCCACGATCTCGCCCATATACATCACGATGATCTCATCACTGATAAAATGCACGATATTCAGATCATGGGATATGAAAAGATATGTGAGCGCGAGCTCATCCTGCAGATCCTTCAGCAGATTGATGATCTGCGCCTGGATCGAAACGTCCAGAGCCGATACAGCCTCATCGCAGACGACGAATTCCGGAGACGTCGCCAGAGCTCTTGCGATGCAGATACGCTGTCTCTGCCCTCCGGAGAACTGGTGC
>CACZPA010000167.1 GCA_902782895.1 uncultured Eubacteriales bacterium | reverse complement strand
GGAGCACAGCCTGCAGACCGCGATGATCGCGCACGCGCTGGCGCTGATCTCCAATAAGTATTTTGGCGGACAGGAGGACGCGGAGCACATCGCGGCGATCGCGATGTATCATGAGACGTCGGAAGTGCTGACAGGGGACTTGTCCACACCGATCAAATATTTCAATCCGAAGATCAAGACCGCCTATAAAGAGATCGAGAGGATCGCGGACGAGAAGCTGCTTCAGATGCTGCCGGAGGAGCTGCGACCGGAGTATGAGGAGCTGATCCTGAACTATACGCCGGAGGAATACCGCCTGGTCAAGGCCGCGGATAAGATCTGCGCGTATCTGAAGTGCGTGGAAGAGATGAAGACCGGAAATCTGGAATTCCGCGAAGCCAAGAACAGTCTCTGGCATGAGATTCAGAAGATGCATCTGCCGGAAGTGGATTATTTTATGGAGAAATTTGCCGAAAGCTTTGAACTTTCTCTTGACAGCCTCGGCTGAAATCAATATAATACAAGGTGCGCTATTTTTTTGACGCGCTTATTTTGGAGCCGGCAGGCAGCCGGCACAGGCGGGGAGACAGATTTCGGACCCGCAGCGATTACACAGTGAGGAGGTGTAGAATCCATGAATCAGACTTATCATCCGAAGACAAAACAGCGTAAGAGAGAGCACGGCTTTATGAAGAGAATGGCTACCGCCAATGGCCGTAAAGTTCTGTCCAGAAGGAGAGCTAAAGGCCGCAAGGTTCTGACAGCCTAAGCCTCACAGGAGATGTATGATCCCGTCACTTAAGAACGACCAGTTTCGGCATGTTTATGAAAAAGGGAGATCCAGAGCGGACCGTTGCGCCGTTATGATCATCTGCCCTAACGGTCTGGAGATCAACCGTCTGGGGATTTCGGTCAGCAAGAAGAACGGCAACAGTGTGGTCCGCCACAGGCTTAAGAGGATCCTGAAGGATGCCTACAGAAGTATAGAAGGGGAACTCAGGACAGGGTACGATATCGTTTTAATTGCCAGGAACGCGGCGATACCGATGAAAAGTACGGAACTTGCTCCGGTCTTGCGGACGCTTGCCGGGAGATTCCGTAATTTTGTTGTTTCCGGCAATTCTTCAGAAGGTCTGTCAAAATGATTAAAAAGATTCTGATGGCGCTGATCCGCTTCTACCAGATGGCGATCTCGCCTTATAAAAAACCCTGCTGCCGCTTTTATCCGACCTGTTCGCAGTACGCGCTTGAGGCCGTTTCCAAATACGGAGCCCTGAAAGGCTCTTATCTTGCGGTGCGCAGGATCCTGCGCTGCAATCCTTTTCATGAAGGCGGGTATGATCCCGTTCCGTAACAGGGTCGGATGATTTGAGAGGAGTATTGTTTTGGAATTTGTCTTATTAAAGCAGACAACCAACTTTATCCTGAAGCCTCTGGCCTGGCTGTTCAGCTTTGTTATCGACCTGATCTATAACGGAGTCGCAGCCCTGACAACGCAGAATTCGATGGGAATTACCATCATTCTGTTCACATTGATCATCAGAGTCCTGATCTTCCCGCTCTCTCTGCGTCAGCAGCGCTCCACGCGCAAGATGCAGCGTCTGCAGCCCAAGATTCAGAAAATCCAGGAAAAATACAAAGACAACAAAGATCCGGAATCGGCTCAGCGGATGAATATGGAGATGAACGATCTCTATAAAGAGAACAAGACGAGCCCGTTAAGCGGCTGTCTTCCGATGCTGATCCAGCTTCCGATTATTTTTGTACTGTTTGAAATTCTGCGTAATCTCGCGTTCTACATCACCGATTACGGCAACTATTTTGATCAGATCACGACTACGGTCATGAATGTTCCTGCTTACGATTCCATGCTGCAGGAGATGTTCCCCAATCTGATCAAGGGTCTGCGCGGATTTGATATCGCGGAGTTCGGTTCCGTTAAGGACCTGCTCTCCTATTTCACCACGGACAGCTGGAATCAGCTCTATGAGGCGGTCCCGGCGCTCGCGCAGAACGCGGAATTCGTTTCGACGGTCAAGCTGACGCAGGAGATCAACTCGTTCCTCGGATTCAATCTGTCCGGTAACGGCAGTCTGACATGGCCGACCATCATCTGGCCGATCGTGACCGGCGGTACGACCTGGCTGCAGTCTTTCCTGATGACCAAGGCCAATGATAAGCGGACGATCGCCGCGGGCGGAGATCCAAACAGCCAGAATAATCAGACGATGAAGATTATGAACTATGTATTCCCGGTCATGACAGCGGCTTTCACGCTGTCCATGCCGCTTGGAATTGCGCTGTACTGGATCAGCAGCAATGTTTTCAGTCTGCTCCAGCAGCTTGTGATCGATAAGATCGTTGACGATGAGGAATACAAACAGGCGCTTGCGCATAAGAAAGAACTGGAAGAGAAGCGTAAGCTGAAAGAACTGACCAAATCTTCTGTCGATAAGAAGACCGGTAAACGGATCGGTACCGCCGATATGACGGCGCAGCGCAGTCTCATGGCCGGCAACCGCAAGGCCGCCGTGCAGCATCAGACTGCTGTTAAGAACGATTTTACAAGCACGGCTCCGGGCTATGATGAAGAAACCTTTGGCAGTTCGGAGGCATCACAGGAGGAGAATAAATGAACTATATCGAAACGAGCGGAAAGACCGTAGAAGATGCGGTACTTGCCGCCGCGCTGAAGCTGGGGATCCCCAGTGATCAGGTTGAATATGAGATTCTGCAGGAAGGAAGCAAGGGCGTGCTTGGCATCTTCGGAGCAAAAGAGTTCCGGATCCGCGCGCTGGCCAAGTCCGAGTCTCTGGAGGACGAGATTTTCGGAGATATGAATAAGCCGTCTAAACCGGCTGCGGAGACCAGACCGGCGGCTGAGTCCAGACCTGCCGCGAAGCCCGCCGCGAAACCGGCTTACAAGCCGGCGCCCGCCAAGGAAGCGCCTAAGAAGGAAGCTCTCCGTAAGGAATCCGTCAAAGAAGCACCGAAGGCTGAGAATAAGCCTGCTTATAAGCCCGCTGCCAAGCCTGCAAAGGTCGAGAAGGAAGCGGAGAAGATTGCGGAGACGCCGGTTCAGGCCGCTGTGAAGGAAGAGCCGAAGCAGACCTATGTAGTCGATACGCTGGTAGAAGACAGACTGGCCGCTGCCCGTGCCCGCGCGGAGAAGGAAGCCGAAGAAGCGAATAAGCCGAAGGAGCCGATCGCTTTCTCCGAGGACGCGCTGAAGGCGCAGGATGCCGCCAAGGCTTTCCTGATTCCGCTTCTGAAGAAGATGGGAATCGAAGATGTCGAGATCAACGGCGAGATGGAGGAAGAAGATGTCCTTTGCCTTTCCATCGTCAGCAAGGATCTGGGCGTTATCATCGGAAAGCGCGGGAATACGCTGGATTCTCTGCAGTATCTGACAGCGCTTGTCGCTAACCGCAGTATTGACGGTCATGTCAAGATCAAACTGGACGCGGAGAATTACCGCGAAAAGAGAAAAGAAACGCTGGAGAAGCTCGCCGTCAACCTGGCGAGAAAGGCCAAGAAGACAGGCCGCCGCGTTACACTGGAGCCGATGAATCCTTACGAGCGCCGTATTATTCACTCCGTTCTGCAGGATTTCAACGGCGTAGATACACACAGCGAGGGCGAAGAGCCTTACCGCAAAGTTGTGATCACTCCGGTCAAGGGCAATTACCGCCGTCATAAATAAGGTTTCGTAAGGTGCTGCCGCATGGTCTGTTCATGTGTCAGCACCTTTTCCGTAAATGAGGATATAACGATGAATCATTCCAGGGAGACGATCGCGGCGATCGCGACGCCCGTCGGGACCAGCGGGATTGGCGTGATCCGGATTTCCGGAGAGGACGCGATCGCGGTCTGCGATAGGGTTTTCCGGCCGCACGGACGGAAGAACGCCGGCCGCGGGAAGCTTGCAGCCTCCGCGACGCATACGGCGCATTACGGGCAGATCCTCGATCCCGCGAACGGTGAAGTGCTGGACGATGTCCTGGTTCTTGTGATGAAAGGTCCGGGGACATATACCGGCGAGGATACCGCGGAGATCGACTGTCACGGAGGAATCTATGTCCTGCAGCGTGTTCTGCAGGCGGTGCTCGAAAGCGGCGCGCGCATGGCGGAACCGGGCGAGTTCACGAAACGCGCGTTCCTGAACGGTCGGCTGGATCTTGCGCAGGCGGAATCCGTCATGGACGTGATCAGCGCTTCGTCGGATCTCGCACTGCGGGCCGCGCATAAGCGGCTGTCCGGACGTCTTGGAAGCAAAATCGACGATCTGCGCAGGCGGATCATGGATCTGCTGGTCGTGGTCGAGGTCGAGATCGACTATCCGGAATATGAGATTGACGAAGTGGAAGAGCTGGACCTGAAGCGGGAGCTGGACCAGCTGGTGACGGATCTGGACGCGCTGTACAGGACGGCCGATACGGGACGGCTGCTGCGGGAAGGCATCCGTGTTACGATCGCGGGGCGCCCCAATATGGGAAAATCCACGCTTCTGAACGCTTTTCTCGGGGAGGACCGGGCGATCGTGACGAATATTCCCGGTACGACGAGGGACACTTTGGAAGAAAGCATGAATCTCGACGGAATCCCGATACGGCTCGTGGATACGGCCGGAATGCGGGAGACCGCGGATCCGGCGGAACAGCAGGGCGTGCAGCGGGCGAAGGACGCGGTCTGGGACAGTGATCTGGTGCTCGTGCTGATCGCGGCGGATGAAGAAAGGACGCCCGAGGATGAGGCACTCCTCTCCTCTCTTGCGGATTCCGGGAAGCCGTACCTGGTCGTGCGGACAAAAACGGATCTGGCGGGGACCGGGGAAGGCCTGGCTGCCGATCAGGAGGTTTTTGTATCGGCACAGACTGGGGAAGGCCTGCCTTCCGATCAGGAGATTCAGATATCTGCCAAGACTGGAGAAGGCATGGACGGCCTGAAATCGCGGATCCGGAGCCTGGTGCTTTCCGGCGCGGTGCAGGCGGATGACGGCGTGTACTTGGCCAATACTCGGCAGAAACAGGCGGTTTTCCAGGCGCTCGAGGCGGTCCGGGAAGGGATCGTGATCCAGGAGGCCGCGCTGGGGACAGATATGATCGGGACGCAGCTGCAGAAGGCATACGATGCTCTGGGCGAGGTTACCGGCAATTCGGTGCAGGAAGATCTGATCGATACGATTTTCTCCCGGTTCTGCCTGGGCAAATAAAGAGAGTATTACGGGACGGACAAGAGCTGTCCGGGTCCTGTTTTCAGAAAAGAGGGAGCATATGTATCGCGAAGAACCGTTTGATATTGCGGTTGTCGGAGGCGGACACGCGGGCTGTGAGGCTGCGCTTGCCGCGGCCCGTCTTGGGATGCGGACGGTTCTTTTTGCTGTCAATCTGGACAGTATCGCGATGATGCCGTGCAATCCGAGCATCGGCGGGACCTCCAAGGGGCATCTGGTCCGCGAGATCGACGCGCTCGGCGGCGAGATGGGCAAGAATATCGACAAAACCTATCTGCAGAATAAGATGCTCAATATTTCCAAAGGGCCGGCCGTCCATTCGCTGCGGGCGCAGGCGGACAAATTCCGCTATAAAGAAGAGATGAAACGGACGCTGGAGCATACGCCGGGCCTTCTGATCCGACAGGCGGAGGTCGCGGATCTGGACGTGCAGGACGGTGTACTGCAGGGCGTGATCACGGCCGCGGGCGCGTATTATCCGTGCAAAGCCGCCGTGCTCGCGACAGGGACATATCTGCAGGCAACCGTGATTCACGGGGAATACCGCCGGCACTCCGGGCCGAACGGGATGGCTTCGGCGGACCTGCTAACGTCCAGACTGGAGGGCCTTGGGATCGCCATGCGGCGTTTCAAGACCGGTACGCCCGCGCGTGTCGACAGGAAGACAATTGATTTCAGCAAGATGCAGATTCAGCTTGGCGATGAGCCGGTGACGCCTTTCTCTTTCACCAATACGGCCGAAGGGATCGCGAGGCCGCAGCTGCCCTGCTATCTGACTTATACGACGGAGGAAACGATCCGGATCATCCGCGCGAACCTCCACCGCTCGCCGCTTTATTCTGGCGTGATTCAAGGGACAGGGCCCCGCTACTGCCCGTCCATTGAGGACAAAATCGTCCGTTTTGCCGACAAAAAGAGGCATCAGATCTTTCTGGAGCCGGAGGGCGAGAATACGAACGAATATTATGTGCAGGGCATGAGCTCTTCTTTGCCGGAGGACGTGCAGCGGGATATGCTGCGCACGCTGATCGGCATGGAGCATGTTGAGGTGATGCGGACCGGTTACGCGATCGAATACGATTGCCTGGATCCGCAGCAGCTCGATTTGTCTTTGCATATCAAGAAAATCGCGGGTTTGTACGCCGCGGGACAGATCAACGGGAGCTCCGGATATGAAGAAGCGGCCGCGCAAGGCCTGATGGCGGGCATCAACGCGGTCCGGTATATTCGGGGACAGGAACCGTTTATCCTGACGCGAAGCGACGCGTATATCGGTGTGCTGATCGATGATCTGGTGACAAAAGGGACAAATGAACCTTACCGGATGATGACTTCCCGCGCGGAATACCGTCTGCTGCTCCGCCAGGATAACGCGGATCTGCGCCTGACGGAAAAAGGACACGAGATCGGACTGATCGATGAGGGACGGTATGCGCGTTTCCTGGAGAAGAAAGCCGCGATCGAGGCGGAGCTCGAGCGGCTGCACCGGACGAGAGTCGGCGGCAGCGCGGAGGTGAACCGGATCCTGGAGGCAGCCGGTACGGCGCCGCTTAAGATGGGCGAAACGCTGGCGGATCTGATGAAGCGGCCGCAGCTGACGTATGAGGTCCTCGCGCCGATCGATCCGGACAGGCCGCGGCTCGATCCGGAGGTGGTTCGCGAGGTGGAGATCCAGAACCGCTACGAAGGCTATATTCAAAAGGAAACCGATGAAGTTGAGCGGTTCCGCAAGCTGGAAAACCGCATGCTGCCGGAAGATATGGATTATCCGGCCATTCGCGGGCTGCGGATCGAAGCGGCGCAGAAGCTCGCGGCGATACGTCCCGCGTCGATCGGACAGGCATCGCGGATTTCGGGCGTTTCGCCGGCGGATATCGCGGTGCTGCTGGTTTATCTGAAACAGAACAAAGGGTGACGTATATGCAGAAGGATTGGATCGACAGGCTGATGGCGCGCGCCGGAGATATCCGGATCGACGGAAAGCCGCAGGAGATCGCGCTTAGCGCGGAGCAGGCGCAGCAGCTGGCCATTTATACGTATCTGCTGCTCGACTGGAACACCCGGATGAATCTGACGGCTGTAACGGATCCGGAGGAGATCCTGACGAAGCATCTTCTGGACTGCATGGCAGGTCTGCCCCTGCTCTGCCCTGCCGAGGGAAAAGGCGGTGCCGGCGCGATCGGAACTGCCAGTATAACTGGGACTGCCGACGTGGCCGGGGCGGCTGATATGGTCGGTGCCACTGGCGCGATCGGGACGCGGCCGGTGCTTGCGGATGTCGGGACCGGAGCCGGTTTTCCCGGCATGGTGCTTGCGATCTGCCGGCCGGATATGGATGTTGTGCTCATGGATGCTTTGCAGAAGCGGCTGACATTCCTGACGGCGGTCCGGGATGAGCTGGGCCTCGCAAATGTCAGGATCGTTCATGAGCGGGCGGAAGAAGCCGGTCAGAAAGAGGTTTATCGGGAGCAGATGGATTATGCCGCGGCACGCGCCGTTGCCGCTCTGCCGGTGCTGTTGGAATACTGTCTGCCGTTTGTGCGGACCGGCGGAAGCTTTTTCGCCTACAAAGGGCCGGCCCTGCCGGAGGAGTTGACGGCATCTGCCAATGCGTTGAAGGTATTGGGCGGAAAAGCTGTCGGAGTGCATGAAATACAAGTTAAAAGCGAAGACTGGACACATTACATTTTACATGTTATTAAAGAAAGGCCAACGGGAAAAGCTTATCCGCGGCGGCAGGGAAAGATTTCGAAAGCGCCGCTGTGATCTTTACAAAGGCCGGGTTTTCCGATATAATAAATTCGATTATGCAGAAAGGACGAGATACAATGACGGTTAAAGAACATATTGCCGGATTGCTGCAGCAGAAACTGCCTACGCTGGATCAGGAGACGATTCTGTCCATGCTGGAGATTCCGCCGGAAAAGGAAATGGGAGACTATGCGTTTCCGTGTTTCCGTCTGGCTAAAGAAATGCGCAAAGCCCCTGCTCTGATCGCTAAGGATACGGCGGAGGCGCTTGCCGGAGAGGAACTGCTGGAGTCCGTACAGGCTGTAGGCCCGTATCTTAATATGCGCGTCAACAAAGCGGCCGTTGTTCAGATCGTCACAGAGGAATATACGTCCGGGAGCCCGTTCGGTTCGTCCGATGAGGGCAAGGGCAAGACGATCGTTCTGGACTACTCTTCCATCAATGTCGCGAAGCCTTTCCATGTCGGTCATCTGCGGACGACGGTAATCGGTAATTCTCTTCATAAGATTTACCGGTATCTCGGATATGATACGGTGCGTATCAACTATCTGGGCGACTATGGCACACAGTTCGGAAAAATGGTCGTTGCTTACCGCAAATGGGGTAACAAGGAAGAAATCGAGAAAAAAGGAATCCGCGGACTGCTGGAGCTGTATGTACGGTTCCATAAAGAGGCGGAGGCCGATCCGGCGCTGGACGACGAGGCCAGGAGCACCTTTACCGCGCTGGAGAACGGGGATCAGGAGATCCGCAAGATCTGGAAGTGGTTCGTGGATATCAGCCTGAAGGAAGTCAGCAAGGTCTATGAGCTGCTGGATGTCCAGTTTGAGTCCTATATGGGAGAGAGCTATTTTGCCGACAAGACCGGAGCCGTCATTGATGAATTACGGGAAAAGGGACTGCTGCAGGAAAGCGAAGGCGCGATGATCGTAGACCTTTCCGACTGTGATATGCCCCCTGCCCTTGTTCTGAAAAAGGACGGCAGCACCCTGTATACGACCCGTGATCTGGCAGCCGCGATCTATCGGAAGAAGACTTATGATTTCGCAAAATGCCTGTATGTAACCGGATCCGAGCAGTCCCTCCACTTCGCGCAGTTCTTTAAGATTCTGGAGAAGATGGGATATGACTGGAGCAAAGATCTGATGCATGTTCCGTTTGGTCTGATCAGCCTGGAAAGCGGCAAGATGTCCACCCGTAACGGACAGGTCGTTTTCCTGCAGGATCTGCTGGATGAGGCAATTGAAAAGACCCGCCGGATCATCGAGGAAAAGAACCCGAATCTGAAGAATATCGATCAGGTCGCGACGCAGGTAGGCGTCGGCGCTGTCGTATTCAACGACCTCTTTAACAGCCGCATCAAGGACGAAGTCTTTGAATGGAATAAGGTCCTGAATTTTGATGGAGAAACCGGACCGTATGTACAGTACACGTTTGCGCGTGCTTCGAGTATTCTGCGGAAAGCCGGTGTGAGCACATTCTGCGCTGAGGATATGAAGGGAGAATGTCTGTCCGATGAGTACGCGCAGGAGGTTCTGCGGATTATCGAACAGTTCCCCGAGAAGGTAAAAGACGCCGCGGAGCGCTATGAACCTTATGTCATTACACGGTACGCTGTAGCCCTCGCCTCTGCTTTTAACCGGTTCTATCATGAAAACGCCATTCTTTCCGCGGAAGATGAAGCCGTCCGCAAAGCCCGTACGGCGCTGACCAAGATGATGGCGGAAGTCCTGCGGAGCGCTCTTTCTCTGATCGGAGTACAGACGCCGGAAGAGATGTAAAATGGAAAAAGATATTCTGCTCCTCTATAACCCAAAGGCCGGAGATACCTTCTTCCGCTTTGAGCTGGAGCGGTTTCTTGATGTTTTCGGAAAACGGAACTGCACGGTCCGCGTTTTTCAGAGCCAGTCCGAGGGAGATATGACGGAATGTCTGAAGAATACAAGGCTGGAAGAACTGAGCATGATCATCGTCGCCGGCGGTGACGGGACCTGTAATGAAGTTCTGCAGGCTCTGATGTCAAGACATGTGCAGATTCCGATCGGAATCATTCCGGCCGGAACCCGAAACAATCTGGCTAAATTCCTCGAGATGCCGGAAGATTACGGTCAGTGCATTGAAGTACTCTCCCGCATGCGTACGAATACAATCAATGTCGGGGAAGTTAACGGTCATTATTTCATCGATAGATGCGGATTCGGGGCTCTGGTCAGTATTTATCATACGACCGGACAGGATGCGAAGAACGTCTTCGGCAAAACCGCTTACTATGCGAACGGACTGCGTCAGATTCCGAAAAGTGAGCCGTTTCATCTGAAACTGGAAACAGATGAGCAGACAATCGAAGACGATTTTATCCTGTTCCTGGTAATCAACAGCTTTGGTGCGCCTTACAGCGGACAGGCATTCGGGGTAGAAAGGAATACATCCTTATCCGAGGACAGTCAGCTGGAATTCATCGGAATCCGGAATACAAAACGCTTTACGAATAACCGGCTCCTCTTCCGCTCCATCAGCAGGATTCCCGCGGAATCTAAAGCGGTTGTAAGAATTAAAGCGGATAAGCTGCGGATCAGTGTTTCACAGTCTGAATTTGCAAGAAAAGAACTCCCAAAAGACATGATCTGTGTCATAGATGGAGAACCGGGGCCCTCTGCTCCATTCAGCTTTGAATTACATCGAAACGCGCTAACGATGCTGACGAATCAGGAATGTTCCACGTGGAACATTCCGCTTGAAAACACTGAGAAACACTGATTGTTCCACGTGGAACAATGATAAGAAAGGGGGACGAAGTCTTGAGTGATGAGATGGTAAAAGGCTTTGATCGAACGTTTGATACGGAAGGCGAAACTGAGAATAAAGACCCCTGGGGTGTTTTTCTAAGCAGAAACCAGAAGACGGAGAATACAGATTTGCAAGGTGAGACAGAACAGGAAATGGATTTTGATCAGTTTAATAATGCTTTAGAAGATCATGCGGGAGACACCACTGTACAGATGGTGGATCTATATTCTGTAGAGCCGGACAGAGAACAGGCCAGAAAATCCTTTGATCCGGATAAGCTCCAGGAACTGGCGGATTCGATTGCAAGATATGGTGTGCTGCAGCCGATTCTGGTACAGAAAGAAAAAGATTATTATAAGATTATTGCGGGAGAGCGCCGTTGGCGTGCAGCCCGGATTGCAGGATTGACCGAAGTTCCTGTTATTGTGAAAGAATTCAATACAGAGGATAAAGCAGCTGTCTCTCTGATCGAGAATCTGCAGCGTCAGGACTTAAATCCGATGGAAGAAAGCTCCGCGTATCAGAAGCTGATCGATGACTATGGCATGACGCAGGAGGAAGTTGCTTCCAAGATCGGCAAAAGCCGTGCTGCGGTCGCTAATTCCCTGCGTCTGCAGAATCTACCGGATTCTGTTCAGAAGAGTCTTGCGGAGGGCATGATTTCGGAAGGACATGCAAAAGTAATTCTCGGCGTCAGTGATCCGGTTGAACAGGCAAGGCTTGCGGTACGTGTGATTGGAGAATCCCTGAGTGTACGCGATCTGGAGAAGCTGGTCAGCAAGATCAAGCCGGATAAGAAAACGGCGAAGAAAACCCGGACAGCCGGACGGGAAGCGATGCTGGCAGCACAGTATGCCGAGAAAAAGCTTGGCACGCTGCTGGGGACTAAAGTCTCCATAACCCGTGGGGTACGGAAGGGAACAATCGAAATCGAGTATTATTCGGATGAGGATCTGGAAAGGATCCTTTCCGTATTCAAGTCATAAGATTCAATTCAAAAGATTCAATCTTTCAGAATAAATCAATAAGATTTGATTTATAAGAGATCAGACGGATCATACAGATATCCGGGGAGGAAACAGAATGAATCAGTTTTTTGTAGACCATGCGGCGGTATTCTTTATTCTGCTGATCGTTTTTCTGATCTGCGGAATCACGTTTGTTTCTTATATGGTCCAGAAACAGCAGGAGCTGCGCAGAAGGATTAAAGCCCTTTCCATGACAAAAGAAGAAGTCCGGATTCCGGAGCCGAGGGATGTACGTACACCGGAAGAGTATGCAGCTTCTCTTGCGCTTATGAATGACAAGTTGGAAGCGCTGACAGCCCGTATTCAGGGAAGCATGCAGGATCAGATCAATCAGTGTCTCTGCAAGACAAAGATGGTCCGCTATAACGCTTTCGACGGGCTCGGCGGAGAACTTTCTTTCATCTGGGTGCTTCTGGATGCCAGAAACAATGGATTTATTCTGCACAACATCTATAACCGCGAAGGAAACAGCAACCTGTATACCCGTATTATTGAGAATGGAGCAGGTCTGACGCACCTTGCGCCGGAAGAAGAAGCCGTGCTTGCGGAGCTTGTCCGCAAACAGCCGTGGGATAACACGGCATATGCTTCTGTGAATCCGGCATCGGCAAGAGACGCCGCCGGCTTGTCAAGGACTGCGGCTGCAAGGAAAGCATCAGCAGGTTCAGCATTCGCGATGACATCTGTCGAGACAGCATACGATGAAAAAGCAGCCGCCGAAACGGCAATCGATGAGATGGCTGCTGCCGAAATGGCATCTGCCGAGATGTCGGACAAGGTCTACAAGGATAAACCAGAAGAGTCTGCCTGGGAAACAGCAGAGGAAGAGCAGGGGCAGATGAAGTTATGATCCGATTAATATGCGCGGATCTTGATGGAACATTGCTGGATGACGAGAAGAATATCCCCGAAGTAAACAGAAAAGCGATACAGAGAGCCAGAGAAGAAGGCGTACGGATTGTTCTTACAAGCGGACGCCCTCCGCATAGTCTCCGCCGATATACAAAAGAACTCGGCCTTGAGCGGGAGGGAGAGTATTGTATTGCGACAAACGGCGCCCTTCTGCTGGAATGCGGCTCTCATCGAATCATACGAGAAGCGACGTTCGGCAGAGCGCAGCTTTCCTTTTTGCTTGCGATCGCAAGGCAGCATACCGATATTCTGAATCCTCATATGTATTACGAAGAGAAGGTTCTGGTGGAGCGCCAGACGGAAGCGACAAAAATCTACGAGAGACTTTCCGGCTGCAGGACAACGCTCGTGCCGGATCTTTCCGAATATCTGGATATACCGATGACAAAGATGGTTTTCTGCGGGCTGGAGGCGAATGACGCGCTGACGATACTGCAGCAGAGCCTGGAGGGCATATTGCCGCCGGAGATCAGCATGTTCAAGTCCGTGGATTTCCTGCTGGAATTTGTTCATCGCGATGCCGGGAAATGGAACGCGGTATCCGCGTTGGCAGATCACCTGGGCATACAAAAAGACCAGATCCTGTGCATCGGGGATAACGAGAACGACATGGAAATGGTCAGGGAGGCCGGATTCGGCGGCGGGCCGGCCAATTCCTGCGATTCCCTGAAAGTCTGCGCTGACTATGTTTCAATAGCGGACAACAATCAGGGCGGAGCAGCGGAGATAATCGCGAAAGCCCTAAACTGGGGTTTATCATGATAAACCACTACTAACGGCACAACAAGATAGACTACCCCGGCGCGGCAAGATACCCGGCACAACAAGATACACCGTCCCTCAGCGCGGCCAATCAACGCGACATATCGAATACAACAAACACGGCAAACATAATAACAGAACGGCGGTCTACACATATAGACCGCCGTCTCTTTTATAATTGCTTTTACCTTCGCTTTTTCGCCTATTTAAGCCATTTTCACGCAATCACCCATTATCTCGCGTACAGCTTTATCCCTCTTTTTTCGGGATTTTCTCCAGGAACTCCAACAGCATGCGGATGATATCGGGATCTTCTTCCGTCATCTTGCGGAAATCTCCCGATTCTATGAATCTTTCCTCGGCGATGGCAGGAGGATTTCCGTTATACTGTGCCTTCAGCCGGGTGTACGCTTCAAAGTAATCCACCATGGCCTGCTGAGCGGCGGCGGTGACGTATACATTGTGCGCTTTGCCCGGCACCAGCAGAATCTGCACAGCCGGATTCTTTTCAAAGAAGGTGCGGAAGGCCAGCGGACTTAAGGATTCCGGGACCGTTGTGTCCTGTGTACCGTGCATCAGCAGAACCGGCGTTTTTGTCCGCTGCAGACCATAGGAAGGGCGGTAGAGGGCATATTGACCGAAATCCGCCAGCGTACAAGCAAACAGAAAAGGCTTCAGGAAGCCGAGTTTTTTGCCGGTCGTCTGAGAGGCCAGAGCAGCCATTACCGTAACAGGATTTTCCATTGGCGACAGAGCGATCACACCGTCCACCGGCTTACCCAGCTGCAGAAACGCGCAGACCGCATATGCGCCCCAGGAATGCCCGGCCAGATAGATGGGCAGATCCGCGGGATTATTGGCCCGCACATAATCATACGCGCTGGAAAGATCCTGCAATGCCTGCGGAAGACCGCGCAGAGCCGGCCCGTCGGACAGCATGGTCCCGGTATTGTCGTAACCGAGCACCTGATAACCCGCCTTTGCGAAAGTATTGATCTCCGTCGTATAAGCGGTATGTCCGCCGCCCATTCCGTGGACCCAGATCAGAATGCCGCGCGGGGCGCCTTCCCACAGCCGTGACGTATAGAAGAAACCGCGCAGCTGCTCATTCTGCATGGACTGAAAAGACACAGGAACCGTGTCCAGTCCCTCAAAATCCGAAGCCTGAAAGTACTTCGCGCCGGGAGTGCCTTCACAGCGGCTGCCGAAAGCGGTAGCAATAATGCGTCTCGCGAGCAGATACCCGACGGCGGCGACAACAAGCAGAACGAAAAGCAGAACAAGAAAAATCAACGGAGAACCCTCCCTTACAGGTTATGCCTGTATTATAGCAAAACCGCCGGCACTTGTAAATGAAAAGAAGCTGTTGTATAATGGAATCCATGGCAAGGAGGTATCAGCCCAATGAATAAGAAAAGCCCTATGAGAAGGATAAAACCAATGAAAAAGCTGACAAAAATACTGGCGATCGGGATGGCGCTTCTGCTTCTGGCCGGAATGACCGGCTGCGCAGAGAAGGAAGATCCGATCGGCACGGTTAAAGAAGGGACAGATCTGTTTTCGTCCAATCAGAAAGACCCCAAAGAAGCCTATGAAGAAGCGGTTAAGAGGATGGAGGAGCTGGACGCCCTGAGCTATACGCTGGATATCGACCTCGAGCACAAGGATGCCGACTCGGAGACGGAATACATCGGGATGTTCTATGAGATGAAAACGGAGCAGACCGAGGGCAAGCTCAGCAAAATGGTGATGGAGGGCACGATCACGGCCCCGGGCACGCAAGGCTACACCCTTCGCGCCTATATGCTGGATGAATACTTCTATATTGACGTTGCCGGATTAAAGGGCAAATTCAAGACCACGAATCTGGAGGACCTTACAGGGATCGTAGAAGTCCCGCAGCAGCAGAATTTTACTTCCGATGTCTTTAAGAACATCCATTCCAAAACGAAGGACGGAGCCACCGAGATCAGTTTTACCGCGGATGGGGCTAAGATTATGGAACAGATGGAGTCCGCGCTTGGAGAATACTCCTTAACGACAGGATCGGATGGCTCCTATGAAGGCATAACCTTCGGCGACGCGGAAGGGACAGTTACGATTGCCAAAAACGGCTATCTGTCGGACCTTAATCTGTCGCTTCCGATGACGATGGAGCAGGAATCGGTCGTTATTACCTATCATATCGTCTATCAGAATCCCGGAGAGAAAGTCACGTTTGAATTTCCGAATTTCAACGGTTATTACGATTATTCCGAATATATTACAGGGGAGAATTAACATGCTGACAGACAAAGAGATGCAGGAAAGAACCTTACAGGCATTCCGGGGACTGTTTCCCGGAGAGACTCCGGCGCTTTATTTCGCGCCGGGCCGGGTCAACCTGATCGGAGAACACACAGATTACAACGGGGGACACGTCTTCCCCTGCGCACTGACGATCGGCATTTACGCGGCGGCGGCGAAAAATAACCGCAGCGTGCTGCGGCTGTTTTCCGCGAATTTCCCGGCGGCCGGCGTAACGGAAGTCCCGCTTGGACCGATGGTCAAGGAGAAAAAGGACGGGTGGTGCAGCTATCCGAAGGGCGTCCTCTGGGCATTTGCCGAGAAAGGCATGGAGGTCACGGAGGGCCTGGACATCGTTTATTACGGTAATCTGCCGAACAGCTCCGGGTTGTCGTCCTCCGCTGCGATGGAGGTTCTGACAGGGACAGTTCTTCTGGATCAGTTCGGATGGCAGATGGACGGCGTGACGCTTTCGCTCCTCGCACAGCGCGCGGAGAACGTTTACAACGGTGTAAACTGCGGCATCATGGACCAGTTCGCGATCGCGATGGGCAAAAAAGACCACGCGATTTTCCTGGATACGGCCGATCTTGCCTATCAGTACGTACCGCTTCCGCTCGCGGCAAACGGCGTCAGGCTCGTCATTGCCTGCAGCAATAAAAAACGCGGCCTTGCCGATTCCAAGTACAACGAGAGAAGAGCGGAGTGCGAAGCCGCGCTTGCCGCGATCCGCACCGTTCGTCCGACAGAAAGCCTCGGAGCCCTGTCGTCCGCGGAGTTTGAGGCGGTCAAGGACGTGATCGGCGATCCTGTCAAGATTCGCCGCGCCCGCCACGCCGTCGCGGAAAACGAGCGGACCGTTCTTGCGGTTGACGCCCTCGGAAAGGGCGATCTGACTGCGTTTGGCAAGCTGATGAACGCTTCGCATGTATCGCTCAGGGACGATTATGAGGTCACGGGCATCGAGCTCGACACCCTCGCCGAGACGGCCTGGGAGCAGGAAGGCGTCCTCGGTTCCCGCATGACGGGCGCCGGATTCGGCGGCTGCACGGTCAGCCTCGTAAAGGAAGAGAACGTCGATGCGTTCATCGCGAACGTCGGACGGATCTATCAGGAAAAGATCGGCTACGCGGCGGATTTCTATTCCGTCACGGCCGGGGACGGACCGCGCAGGCTGTCCTGACACATAAAAGGAGCCGTGAAAAGCACGCCTTGATGTGGCGCGACATTTCACGGCTCCTTAGTTTTTTATGGCCGAATATGATTCCCTTACGGTCTAATAGGGTTCAGGTCCGTCAGATCCCTTACGGCCGAATATGATTCAGGTCTGTCAGATTCCCGTCCGCGTCGAAGGAGATCGGCGCCGGGCGGCTGAGCACGGTCACGCGGGGATTCTCCTCCGCGAGGGGTAGGAGCCCTTCCGAGATCCACATGTACCGCAGCTCCATCGTGTTGACGATGCGGACCACGCGGGGCAGCTTCCGATCGATGAAGTTGCAGCTTTTCAGCGCCATCTGGATGGCCTGACGGTCGTTGTAGAGCACCATCGGGATCTTGGCGACTTCGGTGACGGTATTCGTGATCGAATTCGGATAGGTCTGCTCAAAATCGATCTTATCATACAGGCGGCGGCAGGTGACGTCCGCAAGGCCCATGCCCGCCGCGTTGCCGTGCGTTTCGTCGGTCAGATCGAGGACAGCCACGCGCTGCGCCGTAACGCCGCCGTCCGCGAAGGGCGTGGGGAAGCGGCCCGTGATATTCGGATCCATTCCGTCGCCGGAGATATTCTTGCCCATTTGGTCGATCACGAGCACGTCCACCGGATCGAACGGGATCGAGGGCAGATAGGTTTTGGCCCGCAGCAGCAGCGCGGGCTCTTTTTCCATAATTTCGTCGCGGTCGAGTACCACGAGCTCCCGCGTCTGGTCATACGCGTTTTCCAGAATGGCGATGCCGCCGAGGATCGGGGCTTTTTCCAGGAAGACCCGCGCGAACATCGGGACTTCCTCCTTCATCAGTCCGAAACCGTCCGCGTGCAGCATAGCTGCGCCTTTCTGCTTGCCGAGGCCGATGCACATCATCTTGCAGATGCCGCTTTCATACGGCCCGCGGAATGCCGTATGCGCCTTCACACGGCCGATTACGAGGATTCCGTCGGCCTCCGAGGCGTAACGGTCGCAATAGACGGGCTTGCCGTTTTCCGCCGGACCCAACACGACGGTTTCCATC